>JANNWI010000302.1:0-1794 GCA_031414715.1 Methylophilaceae bacterium
ATTGACGCTGGTAGGCAAATTTGCACAGCCACCATAACAACGGCTTATGACTCCAGGCCTATAGCCGTGATTTATCAACTGCTCTGCCAGCCATATAACAACTGGTGTTTTACAAATGCCACCCACTGTAATATTGCCCACCACAATCACTGGCACAGGCATTTTGTAAGATTTGAGTATGCCAGCTTGATAAGCCCAGCGCCTGATGGCTGTAATGGCTGCAAACAGCCAACTAAGCGGCACCAGCAATAAGTAAAATAGCGCATTTTTGCGCCGCCAAGCAGTTTGAATCAAGTCAGTTAACTCTGTCATTCGGCCTTTATGCCACAAATTCTTTTTGGTACAGCTTGCTGTAATGGCCATTTTTGGCAATCAGTTCTGCGTGACTACCCGCTTCCACAATCTCGCCCTGCTCCATCACCAAAATGCGATCAGCGTTTTCAATGGTACTTAAGCGGTGTGCAATGACAATTGAAGTTCGGTTTAGCATCAACGTGTCTAGCGCCGCTTGTACATGCTGTTCCGATTCGGTATCCAGCGCACTGGTGGCTTCATCCAACAGTAAAATCGGTGCATTTTTCAAAATAGCGCGCGCAATGGCAATGCGCTGACGCTGGCCGCCAGAAAGGCGTACGCCTCTATCCCCAATTTCATTTTGCAAGCCATTGGGTAACTGTTGAATAAAATCCCACGCGTGGGCGGCCTTGGCGGCTTCAATCACTTCAGTCTCGCTGGCGCTGCGCAGCGCTCCATAGGCAATGTTGTTAAAAATGGTGTCGTTAAACAAAATAATATCTTGGCTAACCAGTGAAAATTGGCTGCGTAAATTTCTCAACTCTAGGGCGCGAACATCGATACCGTCTAGCAAAATTAGCCCTTGCTGCAGCTCGTAAAAGCGCGGCAATAAGTTTACCAATGTTGTTTTTCCCCCGCCAGAACGCCCTACTAGCGCCACTTTTTCTCCCGGTTGAATACTAAAACTTAAATTATCAATGGCTGGTTTTTTAGCGCTATCATATCTAACCGTCACATTTTTAAATTCAATCTCGCCGCGTGCGCGCTTAATTTCTTTATCGCCTTCATTCAATTCTGGTGGCGTATCTATTACCTCAAACACGCTTTGTGCGGCTGCTAACCCCACTTGAAAATCCTCATTGGCAGCGGTAATGTGTTTAATGGGCGCAATTAACATCAACAGTGCACCAATAAAAGCAGCAAACTCGCCCACAGTAAAACGTCCTAATGCGTAATAAACCACCAAAGCCAGCGCAAAGGCCGCCATGATTTCAATCACTAAACTATTCAAGCCCGCAATGCGCGTGGTGCGCATCTCTAGCTGGCGATTTTTACTCACCACCTTTGCAAATCTATCATTCTCGTAATCTTGTGCACCAAAAATTTTTACAATACGTTGCCCAGAAACCGCCTCTTCGGCAACTTTAGTCATCTCGCCCACGCCCAACTGTACTTTTTGTGCATTGACACGCAGTTTTGGCGTCATTTTGGCTAAATACAGCGCCATAAAAGGCGTGACCACCGCAAATACCAATGTAAGACGCCAATCCAAATAAAGCATATAACCGATTAACCCTATGACTGTCAGCACATCGCGCAGCACATTTAGCGCGGCACGCGAACAGGCTGTAGAAAGCCGCTCAGTATCGTAAGTGAGCTTAGAAACCATGACGCCAGTTTGGTTGGCATCGTAAAAGCCCGCCGAAAGCTGCATCATTTTGCCAAAGGCTGCTTTGCGTAAGTTTTCTACAATTTTGCGGGCAATTAACTTCATGCTAT
>JANNWI010000303.1:0-2246 GCA_031414715.1 Methylophilaceae bacterium
TTGGCTGCTCATAATTTCTGATAAATAAACAATTTGGCGCTTAGGGTTGGGAATCTCTAAACCCATATAGGTTTTGCCGGGAATCGTTTCTACCACGCGCACACTGGCTACTGACAACGCACGCGCTAAATCTTTCACCAAATTAGTGACTTGGCTACCTTTTACGCCTGCGGCTGGTTCTAGCTCATAACGCGTAATAACTGGGCCTGGCTGGGCTGATAACACTTTGACCTCAATGCCAAAATCCATCAGCTTTTTCTCGATTAAGCGCGAGGTAAAATCGAGGGTTTCGGCAGATGGCAGTTCAACTGTATTGTTAGCTTCATCCAGCAAATGCAAGGGCGGCAAGCTGGAGTCACTATCAGAAACAAACAAAGAAGTTTGTTTTTCTTTTAGCACGCGCTCGCTTTTGGCAATCTCGATTTGCGGCACTTTAATTTCTAGCGGCGCGCGGTCTTCGGTGCGTTTACGCTCGTTTTCTACAAACTCTTCACGTTTAAGCTCCACCACTTTGCCAGCTTTTCTGTCTTGCCAATCGTGATATTTATTCCATGCCCACTGGTAACTGGCAATTAGACCTGTGCCTAGTTTTTCAGTCAGCATAATCCACGACCAGCCAGTGAATAAGCTAAAGCCGATTGCAAATAATAAAAGCAAAATCATGGTAGAACCTGGAAAACCAAACATGCCCTGCAAGCCACTATCTACGGCATTGCCAAGCATGCCACCAGAACCCAATGGCAGCGTGGCTGGTAGCGCGATTAAATGCCCAGCCTCTAGCGCGCAAGAGGCGACAATCAATATCAAAAAGCCAACTAGGTTGAACACCAAAAATGGTCGCTCAGAAATAGTAAGTTCTAAACGATGGTACATTAACCACACGCAATAGATAGCCAATACCGCCAACCACCAGGCCGAAAAACCAAACAGATACAACAACATATCGGATATCCAAGCGCCTACGGCACCGCCTGCATTATGAATGGCGGCGCCTTCTGTAGCCATGTGCGACCAGGATGGATCTTCGCGATTGTAGGTGACTAGAATAACAGCAAGATATAAGCCCACCAGTATTAGGGCCAGCCACCATGCCTCACGTACTAATTTTGCACCATGTTGTTGCGATTGGGTTTGCGGTGCTTGTACGCGGCCATTACTTGGAAGTGATTTTTTATTAAAAAACATATATTAAAAACAATGCGTTAGCGCCTTAACAAGAAATAGCGTTAAAATTTAGATTATTCTTGCAATTATAACAAAATCAAATTGCCTAAAGTGCTTCCAACAATTAAAATTTAGGTATTAAAGTCTATAGTGAAAGAACGTTTTATTCAGCTGATTTAACGTTTTTTCACTTGCAAATAGGCCAATTAGCACCATCTCACTACTTATCATTACCTTCATAGAAAGCCGCCTTTCATGTCATCACGTCACCAAAAACTTCTTATTTTAGGCTCTGGCCCTGCGGGTTATTCGGCTGCCGTTTACGCGGCACGTGCTAATTTAAAGCCTGTACTCATTACGGGCATTGCACAAGGCGGTCAATTAATGACGACGACAGAAGTCGATAACTGGCCAGCCGATGCCGATGGTGTACAAGGGCCAGAGCTGATGGAGCGCTTTCAAAAGCACGCCGAGCGCTTTAACACTGAGATGATTTTTGACCATATTCATACTACCCATTTAGCTGAAAAACCAATCCGCCTAGTGGGCGATAATGGCGAATATACTTGCGATGCGCTCATTATTGCTACGGGTGCATCGGCGCAATATTTAGGCTTACCTAGTGAAGAAGCATTTAGCGGCAAAGGTGTTTCTGCCTGTGCCACTTGTGATGGTTTCTTTTATAAAAATCAAGAAGTTGCGGTGATTGGTGGTGGCAATACGGCGGTTGAAGAAGCGCTTTATTTGTCTAATATTGCCAGCAAAGTGACGCTAGTACACAGACGCGATAAATTTAAAGCGGAAGCCATTTTGGTGGATAAGCTAATGGCACGCGTGGCGGAAGGCAAAGTTGAGCTGGCTTTATTTAACACCTTAGACGAAGTGCTGGGCGACAATAGCGGTGTAACTGGCATGCGTATTAAAAACACGCAAACAGGTGCTACTAAAGACATCGCGCTAAGCGGCGTGTTTATTGCCATTGGCCACAAACCCAATACCGATATTTTTGCTGGCCAATTAGAAATGGAAGGCGGTTATATCGTCACCCACGCTGGACGCAAAGGCAACGCTACAGCTACTAG
>JANNWI010000304.1:0-3145 GCA_031414715.1 Methylophilaceae bacterium
CGTGTGAATTTGGGCGTGGTGATTGTAGAAGGCCAAATTGATTTTGATTACGAAATTACGCTGTTAACAATTCGCGCAAAAAATGCTAATGGTGAAATAGAAACGTATTTTTGCGAACCTATCGGCCATGTACAAAAAAGCGGTGATTATATCGAAAGTTGGCAACCACAAATCATGACATCTGGCGCGTTAAAAAACGCACAACATATCGCCAAAACCATTACTGATGCGCTTGGTGGCTTAGGTTTGTTCGGTGTGGAATTGTTTGTTAAGGGTGACGATGTGTGGTTTAGCGAGGTTAGCCCACGCCCACACGATACCGGCATGGTTACCATGTGCAGCCAGCGTTTGAGTGAATTTGAGTTGCACGCACGTGCGATTTTGGGTTTGCCAGTAGATGTGAGTATGATAAAACCTGGCGCCAGTGCGGTGATTTATGGTGGAATTGAATCAAACAGCCTTAAATACGATGGCCTGCAAGCCGCATTAAATATACCTTGCAGCGATGTGCGTTTATTTGGTAAACCGCAATCCTTTGCAAAACGTCGTATGGGCGTTGCGTTGGCAACGGGCACTAACACCGACGAAGCGCGTACGCGCGCCAAATTAGCAGCGAGTCTGGTTAAACCAATTGCTGAATAAAATAGAACAAGCTGGCGCTAGTAAACAAACATTTTTTGAGCTGCTAGGCGGCGAAAATGGGGGCACAGAAAAAATCCGCGAGCTGGTAGAAACTTTCTATGACATTATGGACAGCGACCCCAAAGCTTCGCCCATACGCGCTTATCACGCAAAAGATCTAACTGAGGCGCGGGAAAAATTGTTTATGTTTTTAACTGGATGGACAGGTGGCCCGCAACTGTATATTGAGCGCTATGGTCACCCAAGGTTACGCCAACGTCATATGCCATTCAGTATTGGGGAATCAGAGCGCGATCAGTGGATGTATTGTATGATTTCTGCCATGCAAAAGCTAAAATTAGAGGAAAAACTGCAGCAAAAACTTGCCGAACAATTGTATGGTGTGGCAGATTTTATGCGTAATCAGCAAATGGCGAAAAACCTAAGTTAAATCTAAATCAAATGTAGCAAACACAGGCAGCTTCACCAAGCAAAATGCTAAAGCTAATGAACATAAATCAGAGTGGTGTAGACTTATTGCGGAGAAATTAATGCCAAGTAATAGCGTTGATTATTGAAGCTAATTGCAACAACTTGGAGTTGATTTGATTGATTTTAGGCGAGCGAGCTGTAAAACTCGTTTTGCAGTGATTGTACTAAATGATAAGACACAAAATGTGTGCAACAAGCACGCACTATTCCTCCCGATTTTATTATTTTAGATATACAATTACTTGATATTGTTGGGTTTGAGGCGCAAAAGCATATTTGCTGGCGTCTAGATGGTTCAGTAATGCCAATCATCCCCATCACTTCATACGCCACGTTGGGAGATAAATAGTAGTGATTGGCAGAGGAGTGGGCAGCTAATATTGAAAAACAGATAGACCATGTGCTGGTGGTGGCGAAAATTGAAAAAGCATTAAGCAAAGAAAGATAACAATGAAGATTTTAATTGCCGAAGATGACGAAAAATCAAGACAGTTGCTCGAGGATGTTTTAGAGAGTGAAGGTTATGAAGTAGCAAGTTTCGAAAATGGCCTAAAAGCCTTGTCTTACCTGCAGGTTGAGCCTGTTGATTTAATTATCTCTGACATTTTAATGCCAGAGCTGGATGGCTATGGCTTGTGCCGTGCGCTTAAACAAAACCATGATCTGCAAAAAATCCCTTTTATATTTTACACCGCTACCTATACCAGCCCCCAAGACGAGCGTTTTGCTATCGCCTTAGGGGCGAATAAATTTATAATCAAACCGATGTTGATGCCAGATTTTCTAGAATCAATTAAGCAGGTGATTGATTCAGATGAGGTGGGCAGAGGGCCTAACAATCGCAGTTTATATCGTGGTAGCCCACTTAAACAAGATAAGCAACCTGCTGATGGATTGCGTAACAAATTAGATAAGAAATTAGTCGAGCTAAACGATGAAAAATCTAAGTTGATAGAAAGTGAGTCGCGTTACAAAGATTTTGCCGAAGCTTCCGCCGAGTGGTTTTGGGAGTCTAATGACAAGCATAAAATAAATGCGCTCACTGGCAGTCCTGCAGGCTTAAATGCTTACAGCCTCATCGATTTGGCCGAGGCTTGTCACAGCCATACTTCCAATGAAATGCTCAAAACTTTGCAAGCACATAAACGCTTTGCTGATTATGTGGTGCACTTTACCGACGAGCAAGGCAAGCTGGTGTATCTGCGCGTCTCTGGCAAACCGATATTTCAGGTAAATGGTACTTTTATTGGCTATAGAGGCGTTGGACGGGATGTTAGTGAGGTGGTGGCACTCAACCGAAAAGTTGAGTTTTTAGCTTCGCACGATGATTTAACTGGCTTACCAAACCGTAGTTTATTCAGGCAACGTCTAGAGCATGCGATTGCCAAAGCTGAGCGTACAAGTAGTCAGGTGCTATTACTATTTTTTGATTTGGATAAATTTAAGCTGGTAAACGATACGCTTGGCCACGAGGCTGGCGATCAGCTACTGATTTTAGCAACCAAGCGTATTAGCGAAAAAGCGCGCGCGACAGACGCGCTATGTCGACTGGGTGGCGATGAATTTGTGATGGTGATGGAAGGCGCATCGCCACAAGATGGACATAGATTGGTGCGCGACATTATTACTGCGTTTTCGGCACCGTTTGAAATTCATGAACAACGTGTATATTGCACCACTAGTATTGGTGTAAGCGTATACCCAGATGATACAACCGACCCACAAACGCTGATGGTGTATGCCGATTTAGCCATGTACCGAGCTAAACAAAATGGCCGTAACGATTTTGAGTTTTACACCACCAACCTTAACTTTATTGCACACCAATGGCTTGAGATGGAGCATGGCATTCGGCATGCTCTGAAACACGATCAGCTTTTTGTAGTGTTTCAACCTCAAGTAGAAAACACCAATAACCAGTTGGTCGGCATGGAGGTTTTATTGAGATGGCGTCATCCAGAGCGCGGCTTAATTCCACCACTAGAATTTATTAAAATTGCAGAGCAGTCTTCATTAATTAATCAAATTGGAA
>JANNWI010000305.1:0-1656 GCA_031414715.1 Methylophilaceae bacterium
CGCTATTTTTGCCCAAAAAATAAGCCATTTTCGGCTACCACATTTGTGATGCCAAAACAGCTAAGTATCGATAATCATGCGCCTATTAGCCTACTTTTGGCTGCGGAAAACTTACCAACATCAGACTCGTTGGAGTATGCATTAGCACATCAAGGCTTGCTAGCGGCGGTGTATTTACCCTTACAAAGTGAAGGCGGCAATCATAAAAATACGCCCAACGCTTATATGGTGTTTGCTAGCAAAAATGCTTCGTATCAGAGTGAGCACATTACGTTTTTAAGCAATATTACAGCCGTTATTTCACATGTATTTGAAAAAACAGTGGTGATGGAAAACTTAGTGATTGCCGCCATTAAAGGTTTGGCTAAACTAGCCGAAAGTCGCGACCCAGAAACGGGTGACCATTTAACGCGCATGGCACTGTATTCAGCGATTGTGGCTGAACAACTTGGCCAACATTCCAAATACAGCGCACTAGTTACGCCAGCTTATGTGCGGGATGTGTTTAATTTTGCACCAATGCATGATATTGGTAAAGTTGGCATTGCAGATAGCATTTTATTGAAACCTGGCAAATTAGATGTGGCTGAACGCGCCGAAATGGAACGCCATCCAACGATTGGTGCAGAAGTATTGCAGCTGGCAGAGGCGCAAGTGCAAGCACATGGGCGTAGCATGTTTAAAATTGGTATTGAAATTGCTGCCGCACATCACGAAAAATTTGATGGCACCGGTTACCCTGCTGGTTTGCAAGGTCAACAAATACCGCTTTCTGCAAGAATAGTTGCAGCGGCTGATGTGTTTGATGCGCTTACTTCAAAACGCCCATATAAAGAAGCATGGCCAGTTGAAGAAGCATTAGCGTTTATGCGTGGTAACGCAGGTAGCCATTTTGACCCAGAAGTCATCAGCGCCTTAGAAAGCGCCATGCCACGGATACTAGAAGTATATCATCGCCTAAAACACGTTTAAATCTGTAACAAAAAAAGCACTTAAATTGTTTGCGATTTTAATTGATTAATCGTGCTTAATTAGCTGACAATAGCGGCTCACTTATAAAGCTTTTTCTCACGGATAATAATGATGGATGAATTACAAACAATGGGCGGGCTACAATCCATTGCCACTTGGTGGATGTGGTCTGGATTTTTAGTATTTGTGTTGGTAATGCTGGCAATTGATATGTTTATGTTAGGCCGCAATGGCGCACAAAGAGTGACTGCGAAAGAAGCACTCATTTGGTCTTTAGTATGGTTTTGCATGGCTTTGTTATTTGGTGCTGGCTTATGGGGCTGGTTAGATCACACCGCTGGACGCGCAATTGCTGATACCAAAACCATGGAATATTTAACCGGCTACTTGCTAGAAAAAACACTAGCGATGGATAATATTTTTGTATTTGTGATGATTTTTAGCTATTTTTCTGTGCCGCTAGAGTTTCAAAAACGCGTCTTACTCTACGGTGTGCTGGGTGCTATTGTGCTGCGCGCACTGATGATTTTAGTCGGCGCTTGGCTAATCACACAGTTTCACTGGGTGCTGTATATATTTGGTGCCTTTTTGCTGATTACAGGTATCAAAATGCTTATTTTTGCGGGACATGAACCCAACTTAGCCGATAACCCACTATTAAAATGGCTTAAAAAGCACATGCGG
>JANNWI010000306.1:0-1974 GCA_031414715.1 Methylophilaceae bacterium
TGTGCGCCAGCAAGATATCGCTAGGTTTAGCAGCCACATTGCCTCGGCCAACTGGCATGCTAGCGCCAGCGCACTTGCAATGCACGTTCCGAATGCTTTGTTTGTGGATATTGGTAGCACCACGACCGATATTATCGGCATTGAAAGTGGCAAACTAATGAGTGAAGGCTTGTCAGATGCCTATCGCATGCAAGCTGATAGCCTTGTTTATACAGGCGTAGTTCGCACGCCAGTCATGGCATTGGCGCAAAAACTACCTTTTGGTAATGGTAAAAATAAAGTCGAAACCAACGTAGCTGCAGAATATTTTGCCAGCATGGCAGATGTTTACAGGTTAACAGGCGAGTTAAAAACCGATGATGCTGAAACAGCCGATGGTAAAGGTAAGTCACAGTTTGAAAGTGCGCGAAGGCTGGCTAGAATGATTGGACATGATGTCGATGAGTATAATTTTAATCAAGATAACGAAAAGTGGGTACAGTTGGCTTTGGCTTGCAAAACAATACAAATACAGCAAATTAAAACTGCCATGCTAAAACAACTCAAGCCGAATATGACGATTGTAGGTGCGGGCGCAGGCAGTTTTTTAGTGAAACAAATTACAGCAGACTTAGACCACCAATTTATATCTGCTTGTGAAGCAGTATCCATGAGGGTTACAGGAGATGCAAACTTTAATCGGCAACATGATATGAATGTATGTTTTCCAGCCTATGCGGTGGCTTATTTGGCGTACAAAAAATCGATATGTTAATTCACCCATTACCTTATCACCACGATAGTAGCCTACTGTTTGAACGCATTAAAAACATGGAATGGCCAATATTTTTAGATAGCGGACAGATGCTTAACGAAAGCACAGGCAAGGCTGGCAGCCAATATGGACGTTATGATATTTTGGTCGCGGAGCCATTTATTACCTTGGTGACAGCTGGCGAGCACACTAAGGTGTCACAAAATGGTGAAATAAGCTTATCGAATGAAGACCCATTTCTCATTTTAAAAAAACTACTCGGTCAATACCTGGCACCAGTATCAAGCTTTCCGTTTGCAGGCGGTGCCTTAGGTTATTTTGGTTACGATTTAGGCCGTAGGCTAGAAAAGTTAACCAGCCTAGCGCAATATGACGCGCATTTACCCGATATGATGATTGGCATATATGATTGGGCAGTGGTGGTTGATCATCGAGAAAAAACCTGCCATTTGCTATCTAACGCTTTTCAAGCGTCTACCAAAGCGAATTGGAGCGCACTATGCGCGCGTTTTGAAGTGCCTTACCAAACACAACAAGACGACAATCCATTTATTGTCACATCGCCAGTGCAATCTAATCTACCAGAACCACTATATAAACAAGCGTTTAGCAAAATTAAATCCTATATTAGCGCAGGTGATTGCTACCAAGTGAATTTGGCGCAGCGTTTCTCCGCAAGTGTGCAAGGTGATAGCTGGCAGATGTATAAAAAACTGCGCCAACTAAGCCCTGCACCATTTATGGCTTATATGCAGTTACATTTAACCAACGGTGAGCACTTTCAGGTGCTGTCGAATTCACCTGAGCGTTTTTTGCAAACAACAGGCAACCATGTAGAAACCCGTCCAATTAAAGGCACACGGCCACGTTCTAGTAACCCAGAAAAAGATTTAGCTTACTCAAAAGAGCTATTGACCAGCAGTAAAGATAAGGCAGAGAATGTGATGATTGTGGATTTGCTGCGTAACGATTTAAGCAAAAGCTGCGATAAAGTGAATGTAACCAAGCTTTTTCAGCTGCAAAGCTTTGCGAATGTGCACCACTTAGTGAGTATTGTGGTGGGTAAACTGAAAGCGAGTAAAACTGCGGTAGATGTGTTACGCGATTGTTTTCCAGGTGGTTCTATTACTGGCGCACCTAAGTTGCGTGCCATGCAAATTATTGAAGAGTTAGAGCCGCATCGTCGCGGCTTATATTGTGGCGCCATTGGCTATATAGGC
>JANNWI010000307.1:0-2015 GCA_031414715.1 Methylophilaceae bacterium
TTGTTATCAGGTAATCATGCAAAAATTAGAGAATGGCGATTAAAACAATCGTTATTGCTAACAAGGGCAAAACGCCCGGATTTACTGGCCGCAAGGTCGTTGACGAAAGAGGAAGCTCGGCTGCTACAAGAAGGTATTATAGAGCAGGAACAAGCTTCTTTACAATTAAAAGGAACTCGCGAAGCGTAAAATCTAAGCGACAAAAAAGGAAAATAGCATGGCAGATATTATTAAAATGTTAGAAACGGAAGAAATTGCCCGTTTAGCTAAAAAAGTACCAGCATTCGCCCCTGGCGATACCGTTGTAGTGGGTGTAAACGTGGTTGAAGGTACACGTAAACGTGTGCAGGCGTACGAAGGTGTAGTAGTGGCTATTCGCAATCGTGGTTTAAACTCATCATTCATTGTGCGTAAAATTTCATCTGGAGAGGGCGTAGAACGTACTTTCCAAACTTACTCACCTGCTATTGCTGGTATTGAAGTAAAACGCCGTGGAGATGTGTGCCGCGCTAAACTGTACTACTTGCGTGAGCGTTCAGGTAAATCTGCACGTATTAAAGAAAAATTAGTTTCGCGCGAAAAAGAAGTGATGGCACCAGAAGCCGCAGCTTCATAAGTTTAAATAGTATTAAAAACCCCTAAACAGAAATGTTTTGGGGTTTTTTAACGCCTAAATTTTTTATCATTTTTTACCTTTATAATCATTTGTTATTTGCATTCAGTTTAAAAGTCTAGTTTAATAAACGTAATCAATAGCGGTTAATAATATGTCTAAAAATAAACACCCATTGCAATTTGATGCCGTTGTATCTGCGCCATTTGGTGCAGTAGGTATTGCCGTGCAAGGCATGCAAGTTGCCATAGAACTGTTGCCGCAAAATCACCCCTTAAAGCCAGCCGAGCATAAAATAGCCGCAAAAGTGGCTAACCAAATTGAAGCTTATTTTAGTAACGCGCGTAACGATTTTAACCTGCCTGTTGTGTATAAAGGCACGCCGTTTCAGCGCCGCGTTTGGCAGGCTATTAGTGCCATTGCCTGTGGTCGCGTGGCCACTTATAGCGAAATTGCACAGCAAATTGGCAGTGGCCCGCGTGCGGTTGCCAATGCTTGCGGTGCAAACCATCTGCCTTTGGTTATTCCGTGCCACCGCGTGGTGGCAAAAAATGGTATTGGTGGTTTTATGAACGGCCAAACCGACGGCATTAAAATTAAAACTTGGCTGTTAAAACATGAAGGCAATACTTTTAAAAACAATAAGCTGGTAAGGCCTTTGCAACTTGATTGAAAGCAAGTCAGAATCTAGTCAACTCGATACTGTTCAATTAGGCGCTGTTCAATTAGATAGTTTTATCGATCACCTTTGGTTGGAAGATGGATTATCCAAAAATACGTTAGAAAGTTACCGCGCCGATTTAAGCCAGTTTAATCTGTGGTTGAGCTTACAACAAAAAAGTTTTCAAAAAAGTGATTTATTGAACGCAAACCAAGCCGATATTCAACAATACCTCGCAGTCAAATTTCCACAAAGTAAACCGCGTAGCATTAGCAGGCTCATCGCCAGCATGCGGCGCTTT
Source organism: Methylophilaceae bacterium (assembly GCA_031414715.1). Classification (GTDB taxonomy): domain Bacteria; phylum Pseudomonadota; class Gammaproteobacteria; order Burkholderiales; family Methylophilaceae; genus Methylotenera_A. The sequence goes on from JANNWI010000307.1 coordinate 1,576, forward strand.
TATCGCTACGCATTGCGAGAAAATTTAATTCAAACCGATCCTACGCTACAAATCGAATCGCCCAAATTACCACGTAGTTTGCCTAAAAGTTTAAACGAGCAAGAAGTGGAAGATTTGCTCAACGCGCCAAACATTAACGAAGCCATTGGCCTGCGCGATAGAGCGATGTTAGAACTGCTGTATGCTAGTGGTTTAAGGGTAAGCGAGCTGGTCACAGTCAAAGTCAACGAAGTCAGCACGCAAGATGGTGTGGTGCGCGTGACAGGTAAAGGCAGCAAAACAAGACTGGTGCCGATGGGGCAAGAAGCGGCGGATTGGATAGATAAATACATTAACAAAGCGCGGCCGCTAATATTGAATGGCCAAATGACCGATGCGCTATTTGCTACTTCACGCGGCGGCGCCATGACGCGGCAAGCCTTTTGGTATTTAATCAAACG
>JANNWI010000308.1:0-10049 GCA_031414715.1 Methylophilaceae bacterium
AAAAAAGGACGCTATAGCGTCCTTTTAAGATAGGTTTTAACTTATTTGTTCATTACGTACATTGTAACTTCAAAGCCAAAACGCATTTCAGTAGCTGCTGGTGTTGTCCACATGATATTTCCTTTAAGTTAATTAATTACTAAATTTAAATACTACGCAATCTATGAATCGGATATTACAGATTAGTTGTATGTGAAGCCTGTGTGTTGTTATTAATAAGTGCTAATGAAAATCATTAGTTGAATGCTAGGTAGGTTAGTTAAGTTAATTAGTTGAGTTAGTAAACTAACAAAACGCGATAGCCAGCCACCGCTAAATCTTTTACGTTAATGGCTAAATTGACACGCACTTCTTCACGTGCGCCAAAACCGGCAGGTGCGTTAGTATTATCTTTAAGGTATTCATTAGGTTTAATTAAACGCCGTAACACAGGTTGATCATCCGTTGCCGTCAGCGTTAATTCAATGTCAGGAAAAGCTTGTGCAAAATTGGCATTATTGATGAGTAAGCTAGAAAAATTAATCACGCCGTCATGATTTTCATCTTCTTGCATGTCAGAGTCGTCAATTGCGAGCAAATCTAATTTTTCAGGCAATTTAATATCACAGCGTAGCGCAACGCAAGCCTGCACAAGCAGAGGCTTAAATTGCGGGTATTCTGCGGCGATTTGTGTGCGCATGGCATAAATTGTTTGAACGCCAGCCAGTAAAGCCAATAACATGCTAAAAAATATCAGCCAATAATTGATTTTTTGTTTAGGTTTGCTAAATCTAACATCGGTGGTTAAATCTTCAATCACAATCGGCGCGTGAATCGGCTCCGCATCGTAAGCCTGCGTTAATTCAGGTGATGTATTAGTGTGCGATTCGCTAAAAAATGCAGTTTGCGCTGCCTCGTTAGTGACATCAATTGTGTCAGATTCAACTGGCGCAGAAATCAAATCTACGCCTACCAGTACGTTACTTAAAACAGCATCAATCGGTTTTTCATCAACTATCGATGTCGTTTCAATAACATCTTTGTTAAAGTTGGCCTCATTGCTTAAGCTTGCTTGGTATTCTGCAGCACTGTGTACGTCATCAGAAACTTCTGTCAGTCTATTTTTTGCATTAAAAATATGCTCACAATTACCGCATTGCACTTTGCCTCGGTGTGCTTTTAAGTGTTCTTTGGTGAGTAAAAACTGCGTTTTACAGGCAGGACAAGACGTGATGTAATTCATCTTTTTGTGCCTGTCAGCAATATCCAAGCGTCATTTTGTATGGGTGCATCCATGTTGAACCATTCACTGTAGCGCGAAATCAGCAATTCATGCTGTTCTTGTAATATACCCGATAATGCCAATTGTCCGCCTGTTTTGCAATACTTAGCTAACGCGGGTGCTAGCACCATCAATGCGCTCGATAAAATATTCGCAACGACTATGTCAAACCCTTGCGCGTCAATTACTTGGTGATTAAAGCTATCAGCGTCATAAAAATCTACACTGACGTGGTTTTGTTGCGCATTATAATGACTAGCAATAATGGCCTGTGGGTCAATATCTACCCCAACTACAGGCACAGCACCTAATTTTTTTGCAGCAATCGCTAAAATGCCAGAACCACATCCGTAATCTATCACAGATTGATTGGTTAAGTTTTGTTTAGCCAGCCACTTTAAGCACAAGCTGGTCGTTGGATGGCTGCCAGTGCCAAATGCTAAACCCGGGTCCAGCACAATATTAACCGCGTCTGGGCTTGGTGCGTCGTGCCAACTGGGCACAATCCATAATTTATCCGTTATTTTAATCGGGTCAAACTGCGCTTGTGTGGCACGCACCCAATCTTGTTCGGCAATGGTTTCGGTGGTGTATTCAAAGCTATTAATACCTGTTTCGGTACAAACTGCTTTAATAATTTTTTCTACATCCACAGCTTCATCAAACATGGCTGTAATGATATTTTGTTGCCAGATACCAGGCGGCGGGTAATGAATGTCTGCGCTGCTGGGCTCGCCAAAAATGGCTTGTTCTGCTGATGTTTCTGCATTCGCGTCTTCTATACTGGCCGAAAGTGCGCCAATATTCATCAGTGCATCGCTAATTGCATCAGCCGTTTGCTCGGTTGCTTCTATTTTAACAAGCAGCCAAGCCATTTATACAAAAATAGAATTTTGGGATGTAGTATTAGGCGCGCGAAACGCAGAAAGCGAGATAGTACGTGGTTGTACAGCGAGGCTACGAGTATCGTGCAACGAAGCAATGCACCCAAAAGATAAATTTTTGTTCTTTATCATTACTTATTGTGGCCAATGCCTAATTTTTGCTCTAAATAATGAATACTGGTACCACCCAAATGAAACGCTGCATCTGCCATTAAGTCTGCGTGTAGCGGAATATTCGTTTTAATGCCATCTACCATCATTTCACTTAAGGCGATTCGCATGCGTGCAATTGCTTGCTCGCGCGTAGCACCATAAGTAATGAGTTTGCCAATCATCGAATCATAATTTGATGGCACTGTGTAACCAGCGTAAGCATGCGTGTCGATTCGCACACCAGGGCCACCAGGCATGTGAAAGGTACTAATTTTTCCGGGAGACGGCACGAAGTTGTAAGGATCTTCGGCATTAATGCGGCATTCAATCGCATGGCCACGCAGATCAATATCGCGTTGACGAAATTTCAATTTTTCGCCATTAGCCACAAAAATTTGTTGCTGCACCAAATCTAGCCCAGTAATCATCTCGGTGACTGTATGTTCTACTTGTAAACGCGTGTTCATTTCAATAAAATAAAACTCGTTGTTTTCATACAAAAACTCAAACGTACCCACGCCGCGATATTTAATTTTGCGACAAGCATCTGCGCAGCGCTCACCAATTTTGTCACGAATTCTGGCTGTTAATAAAGGCGCAGGCGCTTCTTCGATAATTTTTTGGTGACGGCGCTGCATCGAACAATCGCGGTCACCTAAATAGACGGCATTGCCATGTTGGTCGGCCAATACTTGAATCTCGATATGGCGTGGATTTTCTAAAAACTTCTCCATATACACCATTGGGTTGCCAAATGCAGTTTGTGCTTCGGCTTTAGTCATTGCCACGGCATTGACGAGTGCAGCCTCAGTGTGCACCACTCGCATACCGCGTCCACCGCCGCCGCCAGCCGCTTTAATAATAACAGGGTAGCCAACTTTTTTAGCTGTTTTAATAATTTCTGCTGGGTCATCTGACAACGCACCTTCTGAGCCAGGTACGCAAGGCACACCAGCTTTTCTCATTGCATCTTTGGCAGATACTTTATCACCCATTAAGCGAATAGTTTCAGCTTTAGGGCCTATAAACACAAAACCACTTTGCTCTACACGCTCTGCAAAATCTGCGTTTTCAGATAAAAAACCATAGCCCGGGTGAATCGCTTGTGCATCTGTCACCTCGGCCGCGCTAATCACGGCGGGAATGTTCAAATAACTTAAAGTCGAAGCGGCAGGGCCAATACAAACCGACTCATCTGCTAGTTTGACATATTTAGCTTCTTTATCGGCCTCTGAATGTACTGCAACCGTTTTAATTCCAAGTTCGCGGCAAGCGCGTTGTACGCGTAATGCAATCTCTCCGCGGTTGGCAATAAGGATTTTTTCAAACATGGTAAATCCTTAAGCGATGATAAAGAGAGGTTCGCCGTACTCAACTGGCTGGCCGTTTTCAACGAGGATTTTTTTAATTTCACCCGCAAAGTCACATTCTATTTCATTCAGTAATTTCATGGCCTCAATAATGCATAGCGTTTCACCCACCGCTACTTTGCTGCCAACATCTATAAACGCTTTTGCATCGGGTGATGACGAGCGATAAAAAGTGCCCACCATTGGTGATTTCACAACATGCCCTTCTACCTCTGCCACCATAGGCACTGCCGCAGTTGGTACCGGTGTAGCGTGTGCAATAGGCGCCGTTTGCGGAGCTGCCATATATTGCACAAGCTGTTGGCTTGGCATCATTGCGCGGCTAATGCGTACTTTTTCTTCGCCTTCAGTTAGCTCTAGTTCTGAGATGCCTGATTCTTCGACTAAATCAATCAGTTTTTTAAGTTTACGTAAATCCATAATAACCTCTGGTCCTGGGTTTAATTGTTAAGGGTTTAATTATTGGTTAAATTTGACTATGTTTAAATTTGTTTATGGCAAACTGCAGTGCTGCGTGGTAACCCTCGGCTCCCAAGCCGCTGATAACACCTACTGCAATATCGCTAAAATAAGAATGATGCCTAAAACTTTCGCGTGCAAATACGTTAGATAAATGTACCTCGATAAATGGAATATTCACGGCAGATATAGCATCGCGAATAGAAACAGAAGTGTGGGTAAAAGCGGCAGGATTAATAATAATAAAATCGACTTTGCTCACTGCCAAAGATTGAATTTTCGCCACAATATCAGCCTCTGCATTGCTTTGATAAGCCTCAACTGTCACACCTGCTTGTTTGGCTTGGGCAAATAAACTGTTGTTAATATCTGCTAATGTTGCGTTGCCATAATGCTCTGGCTCACGCACGCCGAGTAGGTTTAAGTTGGGACCATGCACTACTAATACAGATTTAATGGCCATTTTGTAGTCTACTTAACAGAATTTTACTTATTTCCATAAGTGCAATTTTGCCGAAGTTGCTCGTTTTTGTCCAGCAGATTCACTGAAATTGAGCGAAGTTATGCTTAGAATAAGGCTTAAGTATTTGAATACAAAGCTAAACTGTACTTAAATTAAAATCTAAGTTATATTTATTTTTGCACTAGCGTTATTAATGTTTTTTCTAACAAAGCTTTACTAATTCGGCCAAAATAGGTTTTTGCTACGCTGCCATCGGCGTTAATAATGACAGTAAATGGCAATACACTTTTATCATTTCCTAAGTTGCTGGCAATTTCCATACCTTGCATATCGGCTGCAAATAATGGGTAGCTCACTTTGGTTTCTTTAGCAAATTCGCTAATCGCTGCCACATCATCAACCGCTACACCCAGCACGACGATATTTTTATCTTTATTGGCATCATACAATGCAGAAAGCTCTGGCATTTCTTCGCGGCAAGGCTCGCACCAAGTGGCCCAAAAATTTAGCACTACCGTTTTGCCCGCATATTGTTTTAGGCTTTGTGGCTTGCCATTTTCATCAGGAAAAGTGGCAGCAAATAATGGCTGGGTAGATTTGTTGTTGCCATGTCCGCTATGACCGCCGTTAAAAAAGTACTGAAAGCCAAAACCAATTGAGGCGATTAGTATGAGTGAAATAACAATAGTATTAATTTTATTAGCCATTATTGCGCTACCTTATTCAATACTTGTGTGAAATCTTCGGCATTTTTGTAACCGATTACCCGCGTTTTAAGCTCAACGCCAGATTTATCAAAAAAGATAATGCCAGGTGGGCCAAATAAGTTAAAGCGTTTTAGTAGCGCTAGGTCATCGGCATTATTTTCCGTCACATCGGCTTGTAGTAAAACGGTATCTTGTAACGCTGCGATAACTTCTTCGTTACTAAAAGTAAATTTTTCCATCTCTTTGCAGCTGGTACACCAATCTGCATAAAAATCTAACATCACCGTTTTACCATTAGCATTTGCAATCGCAGCATCAAGTTCTGCTACGTTTTTAACACGGCTAAAAGGTAAGTGGGATATGGTTTGCAGGCCAAGTGCCTTATTCACTATTTTATCTACGGGCTGTGTTATTGCAGTTGGTAACACGGGCCACACAATATAAGCTGCCATTAATAACATGAGTACGCCGAACAGGTTGCGCACCGTCGTCATCCAGCCGCCTGCTTTTGGCAACAAACTGCCAGCGGATGCACCAATTAATAACAGTGGTACGCCCATGCCGATTGCCAGCGCAAACAAACCTATGCCACCTAACAACACGTTTTGAGTTTGACCAATATAAACCAGTGCGCCTGCCAAAGGCGCTGCCACGCAAGGGCTAACGATTAATGCAGAAATAACGCCCATGATAAACACGCCCAAAAATTCGCCACCTTTGAGTTTGTTGCTAAAATTTAAAACTTTATTTTCAAACGCACTGGGTAATTTAAGCTCGTAAAAACCAAACATAGAAAACGCTAAAACCACAAACAACAATGCAGTGAAACCCAATATCCACGGGCTTTGCAGGCTTTGCGAAATTAAACTACCTGAAAGCCCAGCCGCCACGCCAGCTAAGGTATAACTGAGCGCCATGCCTAGCACGTAGGCCAGCGACAAACTAAATGCATGCAACTTAGACGGCATATGATTATTTTGGGCTTGTTTCGATTGGCTATTGACAATAATGCTGGATAAAATAGGAATCATCGGCAACACGCAAGGTGTGAATGACAGCAATAAACCAGCAACAAAAAATCCTGCGATGACTAGCCATAAATTACCGCTTTTTAAAGCAGACGTTGTTTTATCATCATTTAATGATGCTCCAGTAGCCGCACCAGTATTGGCTTGCAGGGCAGCGTTATTTTCACTATTTAAACGAATATCAAACGTTTTAGTTTGCGGTGCATAGCACAAACCCTTTTCGCTACAACCTTGAAAGCGCGCGTTAATTTTTATATTGCCATTTAAGCCAGTTACTGGAATATTCGCGGAAAAATCATGGTGATACACCTCTTGCTTACCAAAATTTGGGTCGTCTTTAATATCACCAGCAGGCAGCACTGCTGCGATTACTTTGCCAGTGCCGTCTTTAAAAATAATGCGCTGTTTATATAAATAATAGCCATCAACTACTTTAAAAGCTGCGCTTAAATTGTTAGTATCTTTTTGCGTAATTTCCAGCTTAAACGCGATATCTGGCGATAAAAACTCTTCTTCTGCAATGCCATCAGTAAATAAATTAGCACCTTTGCTGCTGCTCTCGCCAGCATGCAACGATTGCACGCCAAGGCTTGTCAATAAAATGAAGCTAAAAAGGTTTAAAATACGTTTCATAAAGTTTGTTCTATAAAATTATGACTGTTGTTAAATAGTGACTGCGCAATTAAGTTGTAAAAATCAACTACAGCCCCATTGATAGAGAATAGTTAGTCAATACAGTTCAGAAAGAATTAAGTGATGCGTTTTTTAATTTTTGCAATTTTACTCGCTTTTCCATTCGCCGAGATATTTCTGCTACTAAAACTCGGCCACCTTTACGGCTGGTGGGTACTAGTTTACTTAGTCGTTGTGGGCGCGCTAGGCTTACAATTAATTAAAGGCGAAAAATTATTAATTTCAGCCAAAATGATGCAAAGCCTTTCAGCAGGCGGCAACCCTATTAAAACTATGCTGGGTAGCGCGCGCAATATGGTGGCAGGCGTATTGCTGATGATTCCTGGCATCATGACCGACATGATTGCGGTGATTTTATTGTTGGTTCCTATTAGTCATAGTAAGCCAAACCTTAATACGTCGACTAACAATACAACGGGCCATCAGCAAACCGATCAAACCATTTTTAATCAACCAGGTTTTAAGAAAAGTAAAAATACTAACGCAGCTAACGATGAGGTGATTGAAGGCGAGTTTACTGAGATTAAAGACGACAAAAATAAAGAATAAATATGAATAAAGTCACCATTAAAAATAGTGGCCACACATTTGATGTGCGCCCCAGCCAAACCGTCCTACAAGCTGCTATTGATGCAGGTATTAACCTACCTTATGGTTGCCGCAATGGTGCTTGCGGCAGCTGCAAAGCCAAGTTAATAAGCGGCAAAGTCATGCACAACGATTACCAAACTAGCGCCATGAGCGATGCCGAATTGGCGGCGGGCAACACGCTGTTATGTTGCGCGATGGCGCTTGAGGATTTGACAATTGAATGCCGCGAAGTGGGCGGTTTGGCAGGTATTAAACCTCGTATTTTGCCAGCGCGGGTGGCAAAAAAGGAACAGCTTGCGCACGATGTGATTGCGTTACACTTGCAATTACCGGCAAGTGAGCGCTTACAATTTAAAGCTGGTCAGTATATTGAGTTTATTTTAAAAGATGGTAGTCGTCGCGCTTACTCAATTGCCAACGCCCCGCACGATGCTGACTTTTTACAGCTACATATTCGTGTACTAAAAGGCGGAGCGTTTAGCGAATATGTTGCCAACGAGCTGCAAGAAAAAGCCATTTTGCGTATTGAGGCACCGTTTGGTAACTTCTTTTTGCGCGAGGATTCCAGTAAGCCGTTGATTATGGTAGCGGGTGGCACTGGCTTTGCGCCAGTAAAAGGCATTATTGAGCATATGCTTTTTAATAACATTCAACGCGACATTATTTTGTATCGTGGCGCGCGCCAACTGCAAGATTTATATATGCACGACTTGTGCGAAAAATGGGCAGAAATGCTGCCAAATATTAAGTATATTCCTGTGTTATCACAACCAGAAAGTGACAACTGGCAAGGTAGAACGGGCTATGTGCATGACGCCGTGTTGGCCGATGCTATAAGTCAAAACAGAGATTTAAGCGGTTATCAAGCTTACGTATGTGGCGCACCTGCGATGTGTGAAGCGGCACATACTAGCTTTGTGCAGCAAGGTTTAAATGCAGATGAGTTTTTTAGTGACGCATTTACGTCTGCGATTCCAACAACAAAGCTAACATAGCTTCATCGCCAGCAGTGCCTGCTATATGCACTTTTAAACCCAATTGAATCGGCAATTCTGCAATTCTGGCGTGATTCACAAATAAAGTCACATTTTTTAACCAGCCTGCAGCGCCCGCCAAATCAAGCAGATGGCGCATAGCCTCACTACTGGTAACGACGATGCCATGTAGTTTTTTTTCACTGTAAAGATCTGCCAATAAATCGCAGTTGGCTTGCGGATTGATGCGTTGGTAGCACTCTGCAAAGGTGACTTGCGCACCGCGTGCTTTCAAGGTTTCGGCCAATACATCGCGACCACCAACTCCGCGAACGATGAGGATTTTTTTGCCTGCAATATTAGTCATTTCTGGCATGGCAAGTAAAGACTCACTATCAAACCGAACCTTATTTTCATTGCCATCTTGATGACGGCTTGACGGAATCAACACTTCTTTTACGCCAAAGCTTTGTAATTCACTTGCAGTAACAGGGCCAATGGCGGCAAATTTTAGATTGGCAGGAATGCCGTATTTAACCAAACATGGCATGCCATTTTGCACAGCGTTACTGCTAATAAAAATCGCCCAATCGTAATCTACAATATTTGCAATTACCGCATCAAATTGGCTGTAATCACTTAACGGAATAATTTCAATCAGTGGGAATAGTATTGGAGTACCGCCAGCCTCGGTAATCAGTGCAGCTAATTTTTTGGCTTGATCAATTGGCCGTGTAATCGCAATGCCAAGATTTTGCAGTGGTTTATTTAACGCCATCTAACGCAGCCAAAATTTTATCTGCACCACGCGCAATCAACTTTTCTGCCAACGCCATACCAAGTGATTCAGGCGAATTGCACTGACCAATAACGCTATCTATTAGCATTTGCTGGCCGTTCGTGCTGGCCACAAAACCCTTAATCGTAATTTCACTTCCATCAATAGTGGCATAGGCACCAAGTGGCACTGTGCAACTGCCAGCTAGTGCGCGACTAAAACCACGCTCAGCCTCAACACATAGCTCGGTTTCTAAATGATTTAAAGGCGCAAGCACTTCAAATAAATCGGTTCTATCTGCTCTAATCTCAATGCCCAGCGCACCTTGCCCAACAGCTGGGATGCTATCAGTGGGAGAAATAAAATCGCGAATACGCGCACCTAAGCCCAGCCGAATTAAACCTGCAGCCGCAAGAATAATCGCGGCGTATTGGCCTTCATCTAGTTTACGCAAGCGTGTTTGCACATTACCGCGTAACGACTCGATTTTGAGGTGAGGAAAACGATGTTGTAATTGACTTTGACGGCGTAAGCTAGAAGTGCCGACAATGCTGCCGTGCGGCAAGCTTTGCAAATTAGCAAAGTTGTTGGATACAAAGGCATCACGCGCGTCTTCTCTTTTGCCAGTCGCTACCATCATAAAACCTTCTGGCAGGTTCATCGGCACATCTTTCATGCTGTGTACAGC
>JANNWI010000309.1:0-3115 GCA_031414715.1 Methylophilaceae bacterium
CTGGGCTTGAGGCGGGAAAACGTATTCGTGCTGCGCTAGATAAAGTGGGCTTGCTAAATAAAGAAAAAGCCATGCCAATTACACTATCAGGTGGCGAGCAGCAACGTCTAGCGATTGCACGGGCAGTGGTTTCACGACCAAGCATATTGATTGCCGATGAGCCAACGGGCAACTTAGATCGCAATTATGCCGAAGATATTATGGCTTTATTTAGCGCGTTTCAGCAGGTTGGTGTAACAGTTATTATTGCCACGCATGATGCGCTGGGCCAAGTAAATTTGGAAAATCAGGCAAATATGGAAAGCCGAGCTAGCTTGAAAAATAAAATACTACATTTAAACCAAGGAAAATTAATTGATGTGGCGTTAGCAAATTTAGAGGCTAGCGCATGAATGCCTGGCTAACGCAACACTTGCAAGCGCTCAAACTGGTGCTGCGCCGTTTTAAAAGCAACAAGTTAAATACTCTACTTATATGCTTGGCAATAGGCGTGACACTTGCCCTGCCGAGCATGTTATATGCGGTGTTAGATAGTGTAAGTGACCTTGCAAACAATGTAAAAACTGAATCACAATTAACTCTGTTTTTAAACACTACCCATAGTGAAGACGCGGTTGCCAACATTAAAACTGCACTAGAGAAAAACGATGGCATTAAAAACTTTAAATTTGTTAGCAAAGAAGATGCGCTAGCCAAGCTAAAAGCGGCTGATGCCAATAATGAAGTGTTGAACTCACTCGAAAGCAATCCATTGCCTGACGCTTATTTTGTAGAGCCGAATAAACTAGATACCGACAACTTAGAAAGCTTGCAAAAAGACCTGAGTACGCTTGAGGGTGTAGAAGACGTACAAGTAGATGGCGCGTGGATGAAACGCTTGAATTACCTAGTGTTGTTAGGCAAGCAAGCGATGCTGATTATTGCCAGTTTGTTGGCTTTATTGCTGATTGCCGTTATTGGCAATACAGTTCGTATGCAAATATTAACGCAGCAAGCCGAAATTGATTTAAGCCGTTTAATTGGCGCCACCAAAGGCTTTATTCGCAGGCCATTTTTATATGCAGGTGCGCTATATGGATTGTTTGGTGGGCTATTTGCGCTTATTACCACTTTTGCAGTCATTTACTTATTTAATCGCTCTATTGCGCCTATCGCAGCGGAGTATGAAAGTAGCTTTTTATTGAATTTTCTTAGTTTTTACGTGTGTATTATCATCTGTAGTATTTCTTTACTGCTAGGCTTAATATCTGCCTACGTCGCAGCATCAAAATCTTTATTTAAATCAATAACTTAGTTTTATTCATTTCAGCAAATAATCTATTAGCCCAAACGGGCTATTGTGACTAGATCCTTATCTGATTTACATTATGTTTAAATAGAAATCAAAGGGAATATCATGAACAAACTAATACTAGCTGTTTTACTAATTACGCCGTTAATTGCAAGTTCAAATACGCTACAATTTAATGCGCAAGGCGATAATTTTAAATTTAATAATTACAATTTGTCGCCAAACACAACTGGCAATAGAAATGTTGGTCAATTTGGTTCATTCTCTATTGTTGGAAATGGTGGCGGCACATTCTCTGCTACTTACTTAGGCAGCGAAAGTGGCTACGACAACAGATACATTCAAAACTTAAGCCTTGGCAATCAAGTGATGAACGAGAGTACGCTGGGCAGCACAGTTAGCGCCTACATTGCAGAGCCTGGCTTAATTGATTTTGGTTTTTTTAGTGCAGGACTAGGCCATAGCGCATTTGAAAATGGCGATAAGGCAAGTGGTGTTTTAGGTTTTGTAGTACTTAAAGAGTTTATTGGCAGAAACCAATCTGTTGCCACTGCTGGCTTCAACAATAACACTACTTTGGGTCTATTTGATTTTTTAATCGGTTTTAACGATAAATTTTCAGGTGATGCAGATTATGATGATTACACAGTAGGCATTAAATACACACCAAGTGCAGTGCCAACACCTGCAGCTTTGCCTTTACTAGCTACTGCCATTGGATTATTTTGTTTTGCATCAAACCGCAGACGCGTTTAATGGTATTTTCTAGTTTAAAAGGACGCTGATGCGTCCTTTTTTATTTGTAAAACACTATATCAATTGTAAAACTTGGTAACAATTTGAAACTATTCGCCGCTAGCACTCTCCCAATGAGAGTGCTAAAATAGAATTTACTGTTAAAAAGGAGTTATATCATTAACGCTTTAACTATACCGTCAATTTCGTCACTCGATAGTTTTGATCAGTACATGCGCGCGATTAAGGCTTTTCCGCTGTTAACAGCTGATGAAGAGCACGATTACGCCACCCGCTTAAAAAACAACAATGACCTAGAAGCTGCACAAATGTTAATTGTTTCACACCTAAGATTGGTAGTGAGCATTGCACGTGGCTACACGGGTTATGGTTTGCCACAAGCTGATTTAATTCAAGAAGGTAATATCGGGTTAATGAAGGCAGTAAAACGCTTCGACCCAGATCGTGGTGTACGCTTAGTGTCATTTGCCATGCACTGGATTAAAGCTGAAATGAACGAATTTATTGTGCGTAACTGGCGCTTGGTGAAAACCGCCACCACCAAGGCACAACGTAAACTTTTCTTTAACTTGCGCAGCATGAAAAAAGGTTTGGGCACATTACAACCTGATGAAGTCAGCCACATTGCCAAAGAGCTCAATGTAAAGCCCGAAGAAGTGCTGGAGATGGAGTACCGTTTAAACGGTCATGAAATTTCTTTAGATGCGCAAATAGATGATGACGGCGATGAAAGCTACAGCCCAATTGCTTATTTGGAGGACGAAAGCCCAGAACCTTCAGAACATTTAGAAATTAAACAAACAGAATCTGCGCAATCGGTGGGCTTAAGTAAGGCTTTGGAAAGCTTAGATGAGCGTAGCCGTCGTGTGCTTGAAGCGCGTTGGTTAACTGAAAATGCTAGCTTAACCTTGCACGATTTAGCAGCTGAGTTTGGTGTTTCTGCCGAGCGTATTCGCCAAATTGAGCAGAAAGCCATGCAAAAAATTAAAGCCATGCTGTTAAATAAAACAGGTTTGCAAGCAACTTAACACAGTATATGGCTGGCTGAAGAATTAGGGTATTGCATAG
>JANNWI010000310.1:0-5360 GCA_031414715.1 Methylophilaceae bacterium
CACAGCAACCAAAAATTTAAGCTCAACTAGCGTCATATAATATTATTCATCAAAAAACTAATGATACTTTGATTAGTTTTATTAATCAAATGTATCAAATAATACAATTATACAAATCATTCCGTGCTCTCTACAATCCACAAATGTATTAATTTTGGAGAAATAAAATGCACATCACATTTAATACTACATACTTAATATTTGTAGAACTATTAGCACAGTACGCGGCAGCAAATTAAGCAGCAATTTGTTATTAAAATAGTGAGTAACTTTCACATAATCAAAGGAGAAAACCATGCAAGGTGAAAACATGACAACTGAGGCAAAATGCCCATTCGCGGGCAACGTCACTAAAAACACGGTAGCTGGTAGCCAAGGTAATGCGAACTGGTGGCCAGAACAATTAAATCTGAAAATCTTACATCAACACTCTGATTTATCAGACCCAATGGGCGAAAATTTTAATTATGCCGAAGAGTTTAAAAGTTTAGATTTAAACGCAGTTGTAAACGATTTGACCGCTCTAATGACTGACTCACAAGATTGGTGGCCAGCTGACTTTGGCCATTACGGCCCTTTCTTTGTACGCATGGCATGGCATGCTGCTGGCACATATCGCATTTATGATGGCCGCGGTGGTGCGGGCACAGGTTCACAACGTTTTGCACCAACTAATAGTTGGCCAGATAACGGTAACTTAGATAAAGCACGCCGTTTGCTTTGGCCTATTAAACAAAAGTACGGCAGAAAAATTTCTTGGGCAGATTTGATTGTATTAACTGGTAATGTAGCTTTAGATTCGATGGGCTTTAAGACTTTCGGTTTTGCGGGTGGCCGCGTAGATATTTGGGAGCCAGAAGATGATATTTATTGGGGTCCAGAAACCACTTGGCTAGGCAATGCGCGCTATAAGGGCGATCGTCAGCTTGATCAACCACTAGGCGCGGTACAAATGGGGCTGATTTATGTGAACCCACAAGGGCCAGATGGCAACCCCGATCCACTAGCATCAGCACGTGATATTCGCGAAACTTTCTCACGTATGGCCATGAACGATGAAGAAACGGTAGCGCTAACAGCGGGTGGCCACACATTTGGTAAGTCGCATGGTGCGGCATCTGAAGACTATAAAGGACCAAACCCTGAAAGTGCAAGTATTGAAGAACAAGGTTTTGGTTGGACTAGCGGCTTTGGTAGTGGTGTAGGTGTGCACGCCATTACCAGCGGTATTGAAGGTGCTTGGACACCAACCCCAACTAAATGGGATAACAGTTACTTCGATACTTTATTAGGTTTCGAGTGGGAGTTGACAAAGAGTCCTGCAGGCGCCCATCAGTGGATACCAAAAAATGGTGCGGGTGCTGACAGTGTGCCAGATGCGCACGACCCATCAAAACGTCATGCGCCAGTGATGACCACTGCCGACATTGCGATGCGTGCAGATCCTATTTATGAAAAAATTTCTAGGCGCTTTCATGCAAACCCTGCTGAACTGGCAGATGCATTCGCGCGCGCTTGGTACAAATTGACACACCGCGATATGGGCCCGATTACCCGTTACATTGGTCCATTGGTACCAAAAGAAGAGTTAATTTGGCAAGATCCAATTCCTGCTGTTGATCACCAATTAGTAGATGAAGCGGATATTGTTAGTTTGAAAACAAAATTGTTGTCTTCAGGCCTATCCATTTCACAATTGGTTAGCACAGCTTGGGCTTCTGCAACAACGTTTAGAAGCAGTGATAAACGTGGTGGTGCCAATGGCGCGCGTATTCGTCTTTCTCCGCAAAAAGATTGGGAAGCTAACCAACCAGCAGAGCTAGCACAAATATTGTCTAAACTTGAAGCGGTACAACATTCATTTAACAACGTGCAAACTGGTGGTAAAAAAATCTCACTGGCAGATGTGATTGTATTGGGTGGTTGTGCAGCGGTTGAAGCGGCGGCTAGCAAAGCTGGGCATCATATTACAGTGCCTTTTAGCGCAGGCCGCATGGACGCAACACAAGCGCAAACCGATGTGGATTCGTTTGCAGTACTTGAGCCAACATCCGATGGTTTCCGCAATTTTGTAAAACCGAATGTGCCAGTTTCTGCTGCCGAATTGTTGATAGATAAAGCACAATTAATGCAATTAACTGCACCAGAAATGACTGTACTTGTTGGCGGCATGCGTGCCTTAAATGCTAATGTTGGCCAAGCTCAACATGGTGTCTTCACTAAACAGCCTGAAACATTAAGCAACGACTTCTTTGTTAACTTGCTAGATATGAGTACAAAATGGCAAAAATCTAGCACAGATAGCAATGTGCTTGAAGGCCGCGATCGTAAAACTGGTGCAGTTAAATGGACTGGTACAGTGGTTGATTTAGTATTTGGCTCTAACTCACAGTTGCGAGCAGTTGCAGAGGTGTATGCAACTAGCGATTCTCAAGCAAAATTTGTGGGTGACTTTGTAAAAGCATGGCACAAAGTGATGAACTTGGACCGTTTTGATTTATAAGCCTTTAATTTGTAAATGTGGATTTATAAAAACATATTTATAAAACATGGACTTACAAAATACGGCCTAGAATAATGTAAAAGCACGAGACATTTTGTAGCAACGATTTTGAGCTATAGTTATTTTATGCAATTGCAAATTTGTCATAGTAACGTCATTTGTCGCGAGTAAACTAAACTCTCAAATCCCCCTCTAGCCCGCGCAAGCGGGCTCTTTTTTGCCAACTTAATGTAAGCAAATCTATTTGTTTGCGACCAAACTTAGTAATATGTAAACAAATTAACTTTTTAAGAGCGCTTTTGGGGAATTAGTATGAAAACTTGGATGTGTATTGTATGTGGCTTAATTTATGAAGAAGAAAAAGGCTGGCCGGAAGATGGCATTGCCGCTGGCACGTCATGGGAAGATGTACCTGCCAGTTGGAAATGCCCAGAATGTGGCGCGGGTAAAGAAGAGTTTCAAATGGTGGAATTTTAAAGAGTGACTATTTCTAAGGTGTTGCTGTTTTTAGTTTTGGCGTATGATTAAGTCAACTTTTTAAAAATACACCAATAATGAAAAACATACTAGTTGCCAACCCAAAAGGCGGTAGTGGCAAAACCACAATCGCCACTAATCTTGCTGGCTATTTCGCGATGCAAGGTCATAAAGTCATATTATCTGATTTAGATCGCCAACAATCCGCAACCTATTGGTTAGATAGACGCCCAGCGAATTATCCTGCCATTATGGGGCAAACCGCTAAAGTCAAATCTGCGTCAAAAGCAGACATAACAATTTCTGATTCACCAGGTGGATTTCGTGATGAGAAATTATCGGACGCCGTCAAACTAGTGGATTGTATTATTGTGCCAGTGCAACCATCCGCGTTTGATATTGGTGCCACACAAGATTTTTTAGATGTATTAAATGCAGAAAAGGCCATCCGCAAAAACAAAACCTTTGTTGCCTTGGTTGGCATGCGGGTAAATTACAGAACCAACGCAGCCGCCAAACTGGCCGAGTATATGGAGCAAACCAATTTGCCAGTGCTGACTTATTTGCGCAATGCGCAAGTGTATGTCACAGCCGCAGAACAAGGCTTAAGCCTATTTGATATGCGGCCTTCGTTGGTGGCGCAAGATATTGAGCAATGGCAACCAATAATTAATTGGATTTTAGAAACGACTGAATAATTAAGTTTTTAGTCGCTTAAAATGGTCGAGTGAAAAACAATGCTCTGGAAGCCTTATACATATTGGCTTGCAGAGCATGTGTTTCAATGTTGCGCAAACTTGCTTCGTTAATCAGGCACAATTAGACTATCTGTACACTCCTTACTAGCCTCTAGTTTTGTATCTGAATCTATCCCACTTTCTGGAATTCCACCAGGTAACTTTGGATAAATTACTTTAACACAGTCGCCTATAATGTAATTTGTTCGACTAGCAACATCAAATATTCTATCGTCTTCGATGCTGATTTTATAGGTGTAATATGCGCGCTTTTCCACAGACATAACTTCGGCAAATATTGCACCAAAAAGTCCGAACACCGATGCTACGCCTTGTTCACCCGCATTAGTTTCTCTTCTTTGGGTATCTATGTATTTGGACTCAGCTACGCGTCCCAAAACCTTATAGTTACCCAATTCATCAGCAAAAGCGTAATTAGTTAATATAAATATTAAAAAGACAGAAATTTGTTTCATTCATAACCCAAAATGCACTGAATCAAGTATCTCAATTAAATATCCAAATTACCTGCTCTCAAAGCATTACTTTCGATAAACGCTCGGCGCGGCTCTACGTTATCGCCCATTAGCGTGGTAAAGATTTCATCGGCAGCAATCGCGTCATCAATTTGCACTTTTAACAAACGACGCACGGCTGGATCCATAGTAGTTTCCCACAATTGCGATGGGTTCATCTCACCCAAGCCTTTATAGCGTTGAATATTGAGCGTGTTTCTTGCCTCTGCTAACAACCAATCCAGCGCTTGTTTAAAGGTATTGACCGCTTGTTCTTTATCATTGCGTTTAACGCTGGCACCCTCGCCAATTAAGCCTTGCAGCAAGCTGGATACTTTATTAATTTGGCGATAATCGCCGCTACTTAAAAACTCTGCATCAATCACACAACATTGCAGGTTACCATGCACGTATTTGTTCACCTCCAGGCGATAGGTATTGGTTTCTGCATCAAACGCGACAATAACCTCTGAACCGATGGCGCCTAAAATGGGACGCAATTGTTCTGCCACTTTATTGGCATTGGCTTCACTGCTTAAATCAATAGCGCCTACGTCTTGAATCGCGCGCAATACACTTTCGTCATACAGCGCGGCGATGCGGCGAATCACCGCTTCTGTCAGCACCATTTGTTTAGCGATTTCATTTAAGGCTTCGCCAGTCAACACGCCTGCGTTGGTTTTAGTATCTAGTTCGGCACCTTTGAGTGCAGAATTTAGCAAGTAAATATCCAGCTCTTGTTGGTCTTTTAAATAGCGTTCGTCTTTACCCTGCTTCACTTTATACAACGGCGGCTGCGCAATATAAATATGGCCACGCTCTACCAGCTCGGTCATTTGGCGATAGAAGAAAGTGAGCAACAGTGTGCGAATATGCGCACCATCAACGTCAGCATCGGTCATGATAATAATGCGGTGATAGCGCAGTTTTTCTACGCTAAAGTCGTCTTTGCCAATGCTGGTGCCCAGCGCCGTAATCAACGTAGCGATTTCTTGGCTGCCTAGTAGTTTATCAAAACGGGCTTTTTCAACGTTTAAAATTTTACCTTTTAGTGGTAAGATGGCTTGGTTTTTACGATCACGGCCTTGTTTGGCTCTGTTTTGGTCGAACTCCCCACTAGCTAACGCA
>JANNWI010000311.1:0-5888 GCA_031414715.1 Methylophilaceae bacterium
CGCCCAAATACGCCATCGGCCACCTCTAATTTCACATTGTGAATATTATTTTGTGCAAGATTTTTAGCTGCTTGTTGACTTAATTTTGCATGAATATCGACAGAAACCACATGCTTGGCTAAGTTTGCCAGCAAGGCCGTAAAATAGCCACTACCTGTGCCTATATGTAAAACATGATGTGTATTTTGCACATTAAGTGCTTGCAGCATGCGTGCTTCCAATTTGGGGTGCAACATTTTCTGGCCTTCGCCAAGGGGAATTTCAATATCTGCAAACGCCAAACCAGTGAATTCACTAGGAACAAAATTTTCACGTGGCACATCGTTTAGCAAAGATAATACTTTTGGATCTAGCACCTCCCACGTGCGAATTTGCTGTTCAATCATATTGAATCTAGCTTCGCGCATATTAAAACGCGCTATGGCGCTTGGCATATTGTTTTGTACTGCTTCTGTCATATTATAGCTTTCGTATATTTAAATACATTATAGCTTATGTACTTGTCTCGGCTGGCATTTTTACCTTAAACCAAGCTGCATATAAAGCAGGCAAAAATAACACTGTCAGCAAAGTGGCCACTGCCAAGCCACCCATAATTGCCACCGCCATTGGGCCAAAAAACACGCTACGGGTTAGCGGTATCATCGCCAAAATCGCTGCTGCCGCCGTCAACACAATGGGTCTAAACCTTCTAATTGTTGATTCTACAACGGCTTGCCAAGGCGCCATGCCGCTGGCTTTATCTTGTTCAATCTGATCTACCAAAATGACTGAGTTACGCATAATCATTCCACTTAAAGCAATCGTACCTAGCATAGCCACAAAACCAAATGGCTGATTAAACAACAACAACCCTATTGTGACTCCAATCAAACCCAAAGGTGCGGTAAGCAACACCAGAAACGTACGCGAAAAACTTTTTAGCTGCAAAATTAATAGCGTTAAAACTACCACTAAAAACAGGGGAGCACCTTTGGCGACTGAAGCCGCACCTTTGGCTGATTCTTCTACCGCACCACCTGTTTCTAGCGTAATACCAAACGGCAAGTTGGCACGCATTTCTACTAATTTTTCTTCAATTTGAGCTGACACCACAGGCGCTTGCAGGCTGCCTCGCAGGTGTGCCCGCACGGTGAGTGATGGCACCCGATTGCGTCGCCAAATCACACCTTCTTCAAACTCGGATGAAAAAGTAGCAATTTGCGACAATGGCACGCTAGAACCCGCGGCGGTATTTACCATTAAGTTGGGCAACCGCGATAATTGCTTACGTTCTATTTCCGCACCGCGCACCACCAAATCAATACGTTCGTTACCTTGTCTAAACTCGGTAATATAAAGCTCACTCATTGCGCCGTTTAGCATATTGGCGATATCTACCGAACTAACGCCTAACAGCCGTGCCTTTACTTGATCTATCGATACTTTTACCACTTTGCTCGGCTCTTCCCAGCTTAGTTGCACATTGGCCAAATTGGGATTTGCACGCATGATTTCTGCAATAGTGTTAGCAATTTCACGAATCTTTGGAATATCGCTGCCATCAACACGAAACTGCACAGGAAAGCCCACTGGAGGACCATTTTCCAATCGTAATACAGAGGCACGTAAATTAGGGAAATCATTTTCGAAAAGTTTGAGTAAATCGCTACGCAGCGCTTCGCGTTTTGATAAATCTTTACTTAACACCACAAATTGCGCAAAACCGCGATGCGCCAACTGAATATCTAAAGGTAAATAATAACGCGGCGCACCAATGCCAATATAAGCAACAAAATTATCGATTCCTTTATTATTTTTATTCCAGTTATTTAGCCAGTTTTCTAGTTTTTTTACCTCTGCGTCGGTCGCCTGATAAGACGCGCCTTCTGTCATGCGTAAATCAATCACCAGTTCTAAGCGTGTGGAATCGGGAAAAAATTGTTGTTGCACTTTGCCAAAACCAACAATAGATAGCACAAACATTGCTAGTGTAATAATAATCACCGTTTTGCGATAACGCACACACCATGTGACCATATGGCGGAAGGCATTGTAAAACTTGGTGTTGTAAATATCGTGGTGGTGGTTGTCATCAGCCTTTTCAACCAGTCCCAACTTGGCTTTTAGCCAGGTCATTAATCTAGATGGCTTAGGCTTGAGAGCGTAATCTGGCAGCAAATGGTAGCCTAAATATGGCACAAAAATCACTGCTGCGAACCACGAAATAATTAAGGCAATTGCCGATACTTGAAAGATAGAGCGCGTGTATTCGCCCGTGGATGAAGCAGCTGTAGCAATTGGCAAAAAGCCTGCAACCGTGATTAGTGTACCTGTTAGCATAGGAATGGCGGTGGAGCTATAAGCAAATGAGGCGGCTTTTACTCTATCCCAGCCTTGCTCCATTTTGGATGACATCATTTCAACGGCAATAATCGCATCATCTACTAACAGCCCAAGCGCCAATATCAACGCCCCTAGCGAGATTTTATGCAAGCCAATATCGTAAATGCTCATCACCAAAAACGTAGCGGCTAACACTACAGGAATTGAAATTGCCACCACGATGCCCGTGCGCCACCCTAATGACAACAAGCTTACGCCAAGCACAATCACCAAGGCCTCAATCAGCGACCTTACAAAATCATTGACCGAATTGGCGACAATTTTAGGTTGCGAGGTAATGGTATTAAAACTTAATCCAACAGGCAGATTTTGCTGAATTGTGGCAATTTTTTTGTCTAAAGCATGACCAAGTGCAATCACATCGCCGCCTTGACGCATGCTAACACCCAAAAATAGCGCTTCTTTGCCATCAAAGCGCACGGTGTCACGCGGTGGATCCTCATAACCTCGGTAAACGCGCGCCACATCGCTCAACTTAAAGTCTTGATTATTGGCCCGCAACCTAATTTCGCGTAAATCTTCCAGCGTGTTGTACCTGCCCGAAACATCAATACGGATACGCTCTGTAGGTGAATCGTAAGTACCACCGCGCACCACCGCGTTTTGCGCTTGCAAAATATTAAGAAGCGTTGTGGTGCTTATGCCTAGCGTTGTTAGTTTGGCATTAGAAAGCTCGATAAAAATACGCTTTTTTTGCTCGCCAAAAAAGTCAACTTTTGCCACATCTCGCGTTTTTAAAAGCTCAGCGCGAATAATCTCTGCCTGTTTTTTAAGCGCAAAGTTATCAAAACCATCGCCAGTAAGTGCATACATACTGCCGTAAACATCGCTAAATTCGTCATTAAACACCAAACTTTCAATATTATTAGGCAGCGTTTGTCGAATATCACCCACCTTTTTGCGCACTTGGTACCAAATATCAGGAATATCTTTTGAAAAAGTATTATCTTTAATGATGATAAATATCATCGACTCACCAGGGCGAGAATAACTATTGGTATGATCTAAATTAGGCACTTCTTGCAGTTTTTTCTCAAGCTTATCAGTAATTTGTTGCTCAACCTCAACTGCACTGGCCCCAGGCCAAGTGGTTCGCACCAGCATTACTTTAAAAGTAAATGGTGGATCTTCCGATTGGCCCAGCGTGGTGAAAGCGAACATGCCGGCAATGGTGAGCATAATCATTAAATACAGCACCAACACTTGGTTCTTAAGTGCCCACTCAGAAATATTAAAGCGCGAAGCTAGATTTATTTCTGGATTTATTTCTGTGTTTGTTTCAGTTTTTATTTCAGTGCTTGTTTCTTTGCTAGATTCTGCGTTTGTGTTTTTATTTTCCATCACGGCGTTGTCTCGCTAGCTTGTTCAACAATTTGCGGTTTTACCTGTTGGCCTTTTATCAAAGTATGCACTCCTGCAATCGCCACCATTTCATTGGCCTGCAAGCCACTGGTAATAGTCACACCATCTTCTGTATATTGGCCTGCTATCACTTCTCGTGGATTCGCTACCCCATCTTTATTAATAACCCATACACTATTTTTACCGTTAATTTGCGTCAGTGCGGTAGAAGGAATAATAATATTGCTAGCGTCATTATTTTCAAAACGTACGCCAGCTGTCATGCCAAGTTTCACCGCATCGTCGGGGTCTAAAATTGAAATGCGCACATCAAAAGCGCGCGTGGCAGAGCTGGCAGCTGGCGCTATCTCGCGTACTTTTCCAGCATAAGTTTTTTCAGGGTTTTTAGATTGGCTTGCCCACAATTTAATGTCTGCGGTGTCATTTACTTTAATGCTTGATAAACGCGATTCTGGCACTGCCACTAGCACTTCAATTTGCTTGATATCCACAATTTGCACTACTGTTTCGCCTGCTTCTACCACTTGGCCAGGCTCTGCCTGAATTTGCGTTACTACACCATCTCTATCAGCTGCCAGCGCAGTATAGCGTGCTTGATTACCTGATACCGCTGCCTGCGCTTTAGCTTGATTGACGCGCGCATCTGCGGTTTTAAGCTCGGCTTCGTATTTATCTAAGGCCGATTGCGAAATAAATTTTTTGTTAACTAATTGTCGTTGACGCTCAACCTCAGATTTTGCCAGCGAGCGATTGGCCTCTGCCACGCGTACGTCTGCCATTGCCGCACTTGCGCCTAAATTGCTATCAGCAGCGTCTAATCGTGCAATGATTTGGCCTTTTTTTACCAAACTACCAACATCCACTTTACGCTCAATAATTTTGCCAGCAATTCTAAAACCTTGATTTGATTCATAGCGCGACTTTACCTCGCCCACCAGTACAATGGCGATATTCGGGGCAGTTTTACCTACTATCATCACCAAGGCTGGGCGCGGCGGTAAAGGCGAGTTTTTAGGTTTTTCGCAGGCCGATAACAGCAAAATTGTTAGGCTTAAAAATAGTAAGTTTTTCATTTTTCTTCTCTAATATCTTGTTTTAAAAGTCCGCGCATCATTACTGTTTGCATCAGTTGCAAACGCGCTTCAATATCTGCCCAATGAATCCATTTATCCTCTGCCATATTAATTTGCAGCGAGCACACACCGTGTGTTGACGCCCAAACCGTTTGCGCAATCAAATCCACATCTTTTAAATCTTCCCTAAAATAGCCCTCGTCATACACATCTTTCACCACCATTTTTAGCTGAAAATACGCATCTTGTTCGGCATTATTTTGATGCAAACTGGAGAGTTCTGGGTCGTATGGTGTATGTTTTGTCATAAACATTAGCCGATAATGATTGGGGTGCGACAAAGCAAATGCAGCATAGCCACGTCCTAAGGCCAGCATGCGCGCTAGGGGGTCGGCAATTTGAAAAGTCGTTTTTAACTTTGTCGCCAAGGCCAAAAAGTCGGTGTCGCAAATCGACCGCAATAGTGCGTCTTTATCTGCAAAATGCAAATAAATGCTGGTGGCAGAATAACCAATACGCTTTGCGATTTCGCGCATGGTTACGGCTTCCACCCCTCGCGAAACAAATAGGTCGCGCGCAGCATCGATAATCAAGGCGCGCAGCTGCTGACGTTCTGCATCTGTTTTTTGTTTGGGTGGCATAATTATATATACATTAACAATGTTAAGTTAACAACGTTAAGCATAATTGTCAAGCATAAAAATGCGTCAGATTAATGTTATTTTTAATGTGATTTAAAAAACAATTAAAGCTAACACAAATAAAAAAACGACACCAAAGATGTCGTTTTAAAAAGTGAGTAAACACAAGATAATCCAAATTAATTACAGATAAAGCACAGCTGGAAACACCGTTAATGCAAATACAAACACCATCCACTCCATATTCCAACGCTCAAGATGGCCCGTAAAATGTAAAGTGAGTACTGCAATCGCCAGCGCGTAATAAATTGCGATGAGTATCATGTTTAAACCCATGTATTAAATGTGAAATTAATGTATTTATAACATTTTTTACAAAAAATACCTAAATTTTTTAATATTTGTAACATTATCTTACAAAATAGCT
>JANNWI010000312.1:0-8249 GCA_031414715.1 Methylophilaceae bacterium
ATAATTATTTTGCTGTTTCTGTTTTAATCACTTCTTTTGCTTGATCAACAAATCCAGTACCTGAGGCTGGTGCTGCTTCAGCCGCTGCAGGAGCTGCCGTATCAACTGCTGGCGCTGCTGCTGCGTCAACTGCAGTTGTAGCTGCATCTGTAGTTGCTGTTGCTGCAGCATCTGCCGCACCTTCAACTGCTGCTGCGCCTTCTGCCGCTGCACCTTCAACCGCTGCTGCACCTTCTACTGCAGCACCTTCAACCGCAGTTGCACCTTCTACTGCTGCACCTTCAACTTGTTCCATCGCCGCATCAGCTGCAGGCATTTCTTCTGTTGAGTTACCACCTTTTAGCAAGTACAAACCTAACAATACCGCGCCTGCAATTAACGCCCAAGGTAAGAATTTACCCATACCACCAGCACTTGCATTACCTGCACGTGCTAAACCAGTAATTTCAGCTGCAGAAGCTGCTGGATCTGCTGCGCCGTAAATTGCAGCACCTGCCACAACGATATCTGCACCGGCATCCACCACTTGACGCACTGTTGCGGCTTTAACGCCACCCGCAACTGAAACTTTAGCACCAGTATTCAAGCCAGTTACCATGGCCAAATCGTTAAAAGGAGTTTGGCCAGCCGCTTGTTGATCTAAACCAGTGTGCACGCCAATGATGTGCGCACCTAATTTAGCTACTTCTAGTGTACGTGCTTTTTTGTCAGCAACGTTGATCAAGTCAACTTGCGCCATTTTGCCGTATTTATTAGCAACATCAATCACACCTTTAATAGTACCGATATCAGCAGTACCCAAAACGGTACAGATATCTGCACCAGCTTTGTAGAATGGCTCAGCTTCGTAGAAACCAGCATCCATTGTTTTTAAATCAACTAAGATTTTGTTGTTTGGAAATTTAGCACGCAATGTTTTGAGCAACTCAATGCCGTTATGTTTGATGCAAGGTGTACCGATTTCTAAAATATCTACGTGCGGTGCTACTTTAGTTGCCAATGCAACAGTTGCATCAAAATCTAGTGAATCTAGTGCCATTTGGGTTTGTGCCATGGTGGGTATTCCTCCGAACTAATAATCGATTAAAAATAATATTTTGCGTTAATTGAAATAATTTTTACAAAACATTACTGTCATATTTTGTATGTTCGCACATAATAACCGCAATTCGGGTTTTATTTCAACAATTTAGTCGCATTTGCCGATTAATTTAAAATAACGGTCAAGGCATCAAGCAACTGTTTTGATTGAATATCTGTGCCAATAGTAATGCGCAAATACGGCGCAATGCGCGATGGGCTTTTAAAGTGCCTAATGATTATATTTTTATCTCGCAACTTTTCGGTTAGCTCTTCGCCATCTCTCGTAGCATGTTTGGCAAAAATAAAATTGGCACCGCTTGGTAAGATCTCAAAGTTCATCGCCCTAAGAGCCAACACCAGAGCGGCTCTCGTGACCATTACATTTTCACAAGTTTGCTCAAAATAAGCTTTGTCTTGCATCGCTGCAATCGCACCAGCCTCGGCAAAGCGATCAATTGGATAAGAATTAAAGCTATCTTTTACGCGAATTAATGCCTCGATTAAATCTTTATTACCAAGCGCATAACCCACGCGCAAACCCGCTAACGAACGTGCTTTAGACAGTGTTTGAGTCACCAGTAAATTAGGGTAGGTATTGATAAGGCTTACCGCTGATTCGGTGCCAAAATCCACATAAGCTTCATCAATCACCACCACTGATTCAGTATTAAATTTTAGCAGCTTTTCTATCTCATCCAACGCTAAAGGCACGCCTGTTGGCGCATTGGGATTAGGGAAGATAATGCCGCCATTCGGTCTGTCGTAATCTTTTACATCAATTTCAAAGTGATCATTTAGCGGAATAATTTCAGATTCTATGCCATATAAGCCGCAATATACTGGATAAAAACTGTAAGTAATGTCAGGAAATAATAATGGCCGACTATGTTTGAGCAAAGCTTGAAACACATGCGCCAGCACTTCATCTGAGCCATTGCCAACAAATACTTGGTTAGGGTTCAGATCAAAGTTGGTTGCAATGGCAGCTTTTAGTTTGTCTGAGTTAGGGTCTGGATATAGCCGTAAAGTTTCTGCTGCTTCGGCTTGCAAAGCTGCGATGACTTTTGGGCTGGGGCCATACGGGTTTTCATTGGTGTTCAATTTAACCAAATTGTTGATTTTTGGCTGCTCACCTGGCACGTAGGGCGTTAGTCCGTGAACAACTTCACTCCAAAACTTACTCATACAATAACCCTGCTCACTATTTAAGCCTGTATTCTGCAGAGCGTGCATGTGCTTGCAAACCTTCGCCATGTGCCAAAGTGGATGCCACGCGGCCCAATATCTGCGCACCTTCTGGCGATACCATAATTAAGCTACTACGTTTTTGAAAATCATAAACGCCTAATGGTGAGCTAAACCTTGCCGTACGCGATGTCGGCAGCACGTGGTTTGGCCCCGCGCAGTAATCGCCCAGCGCTTCGCAAGTATCGCGTCCCATAAAAATAGCGCCCGCGTGTTTGATTTTTTTGCTCATTTCAAGCGGATTTTCGACTGATAACTCTAAATGTTCTGGCGCAATGTAGTTGCTAATTTCAATGGCTTCTTCTATATCTTTGGTCAAAATTAAGGCACCGCGATTGGTAATTGAGGTATTAATAATATCTGCACGCGGCATTTCTGTGACCAGTTTTTGCATGCTTGCAGCTACTGCGTCTAAAAACGCGGCATCAGGTGACAGCAAAATAG
Organism: Methylophilaceae bacterium; assembly: GCA_031414715.1. GTDB lineage: Bacteria > Pseudomonadota > Gammaproteobacteria > Burkholderiales > Methylophilaceae > Methylotenera_A. The sequence goes on from JANNWI010000312.1 coordinate 2,773, forward strand.
CTTGTGCCAGCTCGTCATGTTCAGCTTGGCTAAACAAGTCCATGGCAATCCAATCCGGGTTGGTTTTGCCATCGCATATCACCAAAATCTCTGATGGCCCAGCCACCATATCAATGCCGACCACACCAAATACACGGCGCTTAGCCGCCGCAACATAAGCATTGCCTGGGCCAGTAATTTTATCCACTTGCGGAATCGTTTCTGTGCCATAGGCCAATGCGCCGACCGCTTGCGCGCCACCAATACAAAATATACGGTCAACGCCAGCAATGGCTGCTGCCGCTAACACCAACTGATTGCGTTCGCCATTTGGCGTTGGCACCACCATAATCAGCTCGCCCACACCTGCCACTTTGGCAGGAATCGCGTTCATCAACACGGATGAAGGATACGCCGCTTTGCCGCCAGGTACGTATAAACCAACCCTATCCAAAGCGGTCACTTGCTGGCCTAAAATTGTGCCGTCAGGCTCGGTATATTGCCAAGATTGCATCAATTGTTTTTGGTGATAAACACGCACTCTTTCGGCTGCTGCCTCAAGAGCCGCTCTGCTATTGGCTTGCAGGCCATCTAAAGCTGCTCGCAGTTCTTTTTGGCTGACTTCAAGTGATTTTATTGAGCTAGCATTGGTCTTATCAAACTGATTGGTATATTCCAGCACTGCCGCATCGCCACGGTTTTTAACATCTTTTAAAATGTTAGCCACGATTGTATCTACGCTATCGTCCTGCGCGGTTTCAAACGCTAGCAAAGCCTTTAAATCGGCATCAAAATTCTTGTTAAGTGTTGATAAACGTCTGATTTTCATGCTAAACCTATTTAACTGCTTTGGACTTTTTCTTGTTTAGCAACAGCGTTGCTAAATGCCTCAATGATGGGCTGCAATTGCGTACGATTGAGTTTGAATGATGCTTGATTCACCACTAATCGAGAACTAATGTCGCCAATCTCTTCTACGGCTTTCAAGTTGTTCGCTCGCAATGTTCCGCCAGTACTGACTAAGTCTACAATCGCATCAGCCAAGCCAACCAGCGGACCCAATTCCATTGAGCCGTAAAGCTTAATCAAATCCACATGCATGCCTTTAGCGGCAAAATGCTCACGCGCCACTTTGACATATTTGGTGACAACTTTTAAACGCGCACCTTGCCGAATAGACGCTTCGTAATCAAAATCGTTGCGCACTGCCACCATCATTTTGCACTTGGCAATTTGTAAATCTAGCGGTTGATACAAGCCTTCGCCACCGTGTTCATCCAGCACATCTTTGCCAGCAATGCCCATGTCTGCCGCACCATATTGCACATAAGTCGGCACATCGGTTGCGCGCACGATGATGAGTCTGACATCTTCCCGATTAGTTCCAATAATCAGCTTGCGTGAAGATTCAGGGTCTTCTGCCGCGCGAATACCCGCCGCCGCTAATAGTGGCGTAGTTTCTTCGAATATTCTGCCTTTTGAAAGTGCGATGGTGATCATATTAATAATACTTCTAGTGACATCTGCGCACGTTGGCGCCCAGTTTGGTAAATTTCTCTTCAAGCAACTCATAACCGCGGTCTAGGTGGTAGATTCGCTCAATCACCGTTTCGCCTCGTGCCACTAGTCCTGCTAACACCAGGCTTGCTGAGGCACGTAGATCAGTTGCCATAACAATTGCACCATCTAAATATTCGACGCCTTTTACCAATGCAGTATTGCCATCAATGCTAATATCAGCACCCAAACGTTGCAATTCTTGCACGTGCATAAAGCGATTTTCAAAAATGGTTTCGGTGACTTTTGCCACGCCCTCGGCCATGCTATTAAGCGCCATAAACTGCGCTTGCATGTCGGTGGGGAACGCTGGGTGCGGCGCTGTGCGAATGTTCACCGCTTTTAATTTGCCATTACTTTTTACGGTAATGGTGTTTTCAGCCTTGCCCACTTTTACTTCTGCACCAGCTTCGCGCAGCTTTTCAATCACTGCGTCTAGCAAATCGGCACGCGCATTATGTAATTTTACTTCACCGCCTGTCATGGCAGCAGCTACCATATAAGTACCTGCCTCTATGCGGTCGCAAACAATGTTATGCGAAGCACCATGCAGTTTTTCTACGCCAATAATGGTAATCACATCGGTGCCAGCGCCTGTAATATTGGCGCCCATTTTATTTAAACATTCAGCCAAATCCACCACTTCAGGCTCTTTGGCAGCATTTTCTAATACCGTTTTACCGTTGGCCAGTGCCGCCGCCATCATTAAGTTTTCAGTGCCAGTCACGGTAACCATATCCATATAATAGCGTGCGCCTTGCAAACGGCGGTTTGGCAAATGCAGCGTGCTGGCTTGAATATAGCCGTGCGTAATGTGAATGGCCGCACCCATGGCTTGCAAGCCTTTAATGTGTAAATCGACTGGACGAGAGCCAATAGCACAACCTCCAGGCAAAGATACACGTGCCGTACCAAAGCGTGCTAATAATGGGCCAAGTACCAAAATTGAGGCGCGCATGGTTTTCACCATTTCGTAAGTGGCCTCAAACGATTGCACATCCGAGGCATCCAAAGACACTTTATCTGCATCTCGGGTAATTTTTACGCCCATGATGCCCAGTAGCTTGATTGTAGTATCAATATCTTTTAATGCAGCTACCCCGCTTAAATTAAGCGGGGTTTCAGCCAATAATGAAGCACACAAAATCGGCAGTGCGGCATTTTTTGCGCCAGAAACGGTGATCTCACCATTCAGCTTAAAACCACCTTGAATAATGAGTTTATCCAATTACTTAATCTCAGAAATTAAAGTTTGCAGCTCGCCACTTTCGTACATAGCACGCATAATATCGCTACCGCCAATAAATTCGCCTTTTACGTACAATTGGGGAATGGTTGGCCAGTTGGCGTATTGCTTAATACCTTCACGCACAGCTTGGTCTTGCAATACATCTACCGCCACATATTTAGCTTGGCAAGCATCTAAAATTTGCGTCGCCATGTTGCTAAAGCCACACTGTGGAAACTTTGGGCTACCTTTCATGTATAGCACCACGCTATTGCTGGTAACCATTTGCTTAATTGTTGCTTGTGCATCCATATATAACTCCTTATTTCTGATGATTTAGTTCTGCCCACTGCGCGGGTGTATATGTTTTCATGCCCAGCGCATGAATCTCTGCGCGCATGCGGTCACCTAATGCAGCATAAACTAGCTGATGTTGTTGTACCATGCGCTTGCCTTCAAAAGCTGGGGCAACAATCGTCGCCTCAAAATGAGTGCCATCATCGCCTAATACTTGAATGTAATCACATTCTAAATGTTGAGTAATGTAACTTTTTAGCTGTTCTGCACTTAACATTTTTGCGGCTATCCACGTAACTTATAACCAGATTTTAACATTTTTAGGCACAGCCATGCTAATGCCAACAAAAACGCTGCAACGACGCTTAAACTTACCCATGGCGAAATATCACTTTGACCAAAAAAACCGTATCTAAAACCATCAATCATATAAAAAAATGGGTTGAATTTTGAGATGGTTTGCCAAATTGGTGGCAACGAATGGATGGAATAAAACACACCTGATAAAAACGTCAGCGGCATAATGACAAAGTTTTGAAATGCTGCCATTTGGTCAAATTTATCTGACCAAATGCCTGCAATAATGCCAAACGTACCCAACAATGCGCTGCCAAGTAAGGCAAAAGCGATTATCCACAACGGGTACAAAATAGGTAAATCGACAAACCAAATGGCTACTATATAAATGCTAAAACCCACCAACACGCCGCGAATAATGGCGGCCGCTAAAAATGCGCAAAAAAACTGTAAATAGCTAATCGGCGTAAGCAATACAAACACAATGCTGCCCATAATTTTGGATTGCACAAGGCTTGATGAGCTATTGGCAAAGGCGTTTTGTAGCAAGGACATCATGATTAAACCAGGAATTAAAAATGCGGTATAGGCAACGCCTTCATATACTTGCACATGCTTTTCTAACGCATGTGAAAATATCAGCAAATATAATAAAGCTGTCAATATTGGCGACGCCACCGTTTGAAATGCCACACGCCAAAAGCGAAATAACTCTTTTTTAAACAGCATATATGCACCGCGCCAACTATTTATATTTGACGAGGCTCTAATATCCATGCGGTCTGCAGACATGCTGTTTCCATGTTCTTTTTGGTTCATTTGCTGCCCACTAATGACATAAATACATCTTCTAAGTCTGCCTCAATCAGCTGCATATCTTGCACAGCAATATTGGCTTTACGCAGCTCGCTCAACGCAAATTCAATTTGGCTTAACTCAGTCAAAGCCAACGTAAACACGCTGTTTTCACCACTTTTTAACATCGGTAATAAACTGCTTGGCAAGGTGGCTTCACCCTCGTTTGATTGATTTAGATCTAAGCGCAAATTTTTGCCTGGTAACTTGCTCAATAAATTTGCCGTGGTATCTAACGCCACAATTTCGCCCTGCTTCATCATTGCGACACGTTCGCACAGTGTTTCGGCTTCTTCAAGATAGTGCGTTGTTAAAATAATGGTTTGCCCATCACGATTCAACTTTTTAATGAACGCCCATAAGCTTTGACGCAACTCAACATCTACGCCTGCAGTTGGCTCATCTAACACAATCACAGGTGGCTTGTGCACTAGCGCTTGCGCAATCAGCGCGCGCCGCTTCATGCCACCAGAAAGCTTACGCATATTAGTGTGGGCTTTATCGGTTAAGCCCAAATTTTCAATGACTTCATCTACCCAAGCATCGTTTTCTTTGCCGCGGCCAAAATAGCCTGCTTGAAAACGCAGCATCTCACGCACATTAAAAAATGGATCAAAAACCAGCTCTTGCGGCACCACGCCCAGCGCCATACGCGCAGCTCGGTAATCGTTCACTACATCATGACCCATGACTGACACCCTGCCCTGCGTAGGCTTAAGCAAACCTGCCATAATATTAATGAGCGTCGATTTTCCCGCACCGTTTGGGCCAAGCAGACCAAAAAACTCACCTTGATGAATGGTTAAATCAATGCCATTTAGCGCGTTTAAGCTACCAAAGCGCTTATATACTTGTTCAATGTGAATAGCTGGAATGGTCACTATCTACCTAATTTGTTAGATTATAAAAACGAAACCCCACCGAGTAGATGGGGCTCACTTTGCCAATTTCAAATTGGCAAAAAAATTTGCGAAATAGATTAGTTTTGCTAAATAACTTAGTTAATTAACTCGGCCACACCATAAAGCTGCGTTAAACTTTTTAAATTGGCTGGTAAATTGGCTAATTTAATGGCCTGGCTCTCGCGTTGTGCCCGACGTTTCCACTCTAAAATTAAGCTGATAGTCGAGGTATCAATATCGGTGACTTGTGCAAAATCGATGGTGGTTTCTGCTTTAAAGGCCAAGTTTTTACTAGCTGCAAGTAAACTTGATACAGTGCTAATAAGCACATCACCACTCACATTCCAGCGATTATCAGCTTG
>JANNWI010000313.1:0-14670 GCA_031414715.1 Methylophilaceae bacterium
TCGCCAATGGTGTAATTGCGTACATGCCCCATATGTAAGCGACCACTTGGATACGGGAACATCGAGAGGCAATAGTATTTTGGTTTATCTGAGTTCTCAGACGCGGCAAATGTTTGGTTTGCTTCCCAATATTGTTGTGCTTCTTGCTCGATTTGTTTAAACGGATATTGCTGTTGCATGACTGTGCAGGAAGTTGAAAATAAAATCGTATTATACGTCAAGGCGCTATTGTTGAGATGACGACGCAGTCATGATTCGCCTTATAAAAAACTGTAAGGGATGAAAGTTATAAAAGACTAAGTTTATATCATTAATGTTAAACGGAATTTATCAATGAAATTAAACGTAACGCAAAAAATATTGTTTGGCTATGTTGTAGGCTTTGTTTTGCTGATGGCTTTTGCCGCCTTGACCTTATTCAATGGTAAAAAAATTGAGGCAACCACTATTGCGCTTTCGCAAGAAAAAATTCCAGGTTTAATTGCAGCGGCAAGCTTAAAAAGCAGTGTGCAAGCGCAATCTAATCAATTGTATGAGCTATACGCAACCAACGATATAGCTGTTTTTAACCAGCAAAAACAGCTGACAGTTGCCAATATGCAGCAACAAATTGGTAAATTAACTGCATTGGCAGAATACAAACCTTATCAAGTATCTTTGGCCGATTTAGGCGTAAAACAGGCGGCTTTAACCGATAATTTTGTAAAGATTATGCGTGCGCCTGAGGTTGATTGGGATGGTGCGCGCACGGCGTTAGCTGCATTTAGTACAAGTGCTGACGAAATGGGTACCGAACTAGATAGCATGGTGAATAAGGTAGCTACAAATACGCTGACTAGCGCAAAAGTATCGCAAAAACTAACCGAGCAATTGATTAATTTGGCTTTGGTGCTGGCAGGCATCATATTTTTAGGTGTTATTGCCATGGCTTATTACAGCCATCGTCAAGTCGCAGTGCCATTGCGGGAAATTAGCGAAGTGCTGGGCGGCATTGTGGCGCGTAAAGATTTAACCTACCGTATAAAATATCATGACCATGACGAGATTGGTCAAATTGCGACAAATACTAATAATTTACTAGAAGAGTTTCAAAGGCTAGCACGCACACTAGATGGCACTGCACAAGAGGTGAATCGTGCAAGCAACGGTTTAACAGAGATTACCGATGCAACCGCGTTAAAAACGGCTACTACCAAGTTGCAAAAACTGGCAGAAAATATGCAAAACCAGATTAAGTTATTGAATTTCTAACGCACATCTTTAAATAAACATTAAATCTGCTGCCCTGCAACCGTAAAGGTTGTCCCCGTAGAATATACCAGCTAAAGCTGGTTATTCATACGTGAAAGCCAATATCCATGCGGCTCGCAGAGCATTGTTTTTTACACACGTTCTTTTTGGTGTTATTTTAAAGCAGCAAAGATGTTAGCTTTAATGGTTTCTAGCTCGCCCAAACCGTTAATTTTGACATGCTTTGGCGAACCCGCATTACCACTTTTTGCCCAATCGCTGTAATAGGCAATCAGTGGCTCCGTCATATTGTGATATTCAACAAGGCGTTTATTCACCACATCTGGCGCCTCATCGGCGCGCTGCACTAGCTCCTCACCCGTGATGTCATCTTTACCTTCAATTTTTGGCGGGTTAAATTTAATATGATAAGTACGTCCAGATGCAATATGGCTGCGGCGACCCGTCATGCGCTCCATAATTGCGCTATCAGGCACATCAATTTCCACCACATAATCAATGGTCACGCCAGCGTTTTTCATCGCCTCAGCTTGCGGAATAGTGCGCGGAAAGCCATCAAACAAAAAGCCATTTTTGCAATCTTCTTCTTGAATGCGCTCGTTTACCATACCAATAATCACCGCATCTGGTACCAAACCGCCACTATCCATATGGCTTTTGGCTTTCAAGCCAAGCGGCGTACCTGCTTTAACCGCAGCGCGCAACATATCGCCAGTAGAAATTTGTGGAATATTAAAATGTTGCTTGATAAAAGTGGCCTGCGTGCCTTTGCCAGCACCAGGCGCACCCAATAAAATAATTCTCATAATTAAAGCTCCTAAACGAACCAATGATTATAACAGGGGAATATTTGTTGCTAGCCGACTATTAGTAAAATAGTGTTGAGACTAGTTTTAATATCTAGCGAAGGCAACTTTTTAATTAAACTAGCATCAATAAGCATGTAATAAAAATGCTTGTAGTAAAAAGTATATAAATAATTAGTTTTTATGCAATCAATCGTTGACCAAAATGCTGCTTTGCAGCATAATCGCGGTTCCCAAAAATGGGGCGTTAGCTCAGCTGGTAGAGCAGCGGACTTTTAATCCGTTTGTCGTGGGTTCGATCCCCGCACGCCCTACCAAATACAGGCCTAGTCAGAGATGACTAGGCTTTTTTGTTTGGTAGCTTGTGTAGCTAGAATTTAGCCTTCGAACTTTGTATCTAATCGTTCCGTAGCAATTGCCAAACTTTCAAGTGCGAGATGTGCATAATGCTCCACAATTTATCTAGTCTCCAGCCAACTAAGCGTTGTAACTCAAGCGTTGTTGTACCAGCTTGCCGCTGCCACATTGCCCAAGTACGTCTTAAGTCATGCTAGCGGAAATCGATAATGCCAGCGCTAAAATATCGCAGCTTTGATGAAAAAAAAATTAAATGAGTGTGGGTATTAACACTAATAAAAGCCCTGCCATTGCAATTAGCCAAACGAGACTTCTAATTACAGGAACTCCAAACGCATAAAGAGGAAAGTAAATCATGCGTGCTATCAAATAAATTAAGCTACCCCAATAACTATAAGCGCTAAAAGATTGGCTTACCGAAACAAGTAAAACGGCACTTGCAAATAGCGGAAACGTTTCAAAAAAATTGGACTGTGCTCTCAATAAACGCGCTGTCAAATTGCTTAAATCTTGCGTCTTCCCATCTCGAGCCCCCATGTTCCATTGAATACCAAGTTCTTTAGAACGGGCATTACCTGCAATAAGAATATGGCCAAGACCAAGTACTATTGCCCAAGCTAAACAATCCATTTCCATCGACATATTAAGTGCCATATATTTATCCTATAACATTGATAATATTTAGTTTATTTGCTGACGCCCAGCTTCTTTTCGCTTCATGCTGAAATATTCTGCACGTTCTACTTCGTGAAGCTGTTTGGCATATAGTTCAGTGTTGTCAAACCAGGTCATTAAACGTTTTTCAAATTGATTTTCCGTTGCTTCATCTAAGGCGGCCAAATAGGCATCAATGGCTAAGTAATAGCGCATAGTATTGCGTTCCACAACTGCTCTTGGCCCTTTAATATAAACAAGACTACCATTTTCTTGTTTTGGCTCGGTAGTAAATCCTATTTTATCCCGCCCAATGGTGGCCAAATAGCCATTCATCGCAAGCCGCCCTGCAACGCCAAATGAGTAGGCATAAGTAAAGTGTAGAAAAGTTTGCTTGTTATTAAGTGGTGCGGCTTCCACCCAAATGCGGTAATCCCTTGTGCTTAATGGGCCTTCTTTTGTCCTCAATTCGATAGAAAAGTAATTGTTAGCTGAAGTAATACTATTGTAACTAAATTTTGTTTGGTAAGTTTCGGCTAACGACTGTTCATATTTTTTGCCTAAATTAACGTTGAGCGAGGTGGCATTGTTTTCAGTTACGGCGCGACAGTATTTTATATTGATATGCAAAATTAGCGCATCGCACCAATGTTCTGGATTGTTCATGGCATCATTGACTTTTGCAAACGGGTAATCTAACACTGCGTAAATCTCACCTGCTAGATGGTCGTTAGATTCGTTAGAGTTGAGCACAATAGGGCGCTTAAACGCGTTATCAGATAATTTGTTTTTTAGCGCTTTATACTGGCCAAGTAAGGGAATTATATAACTTTCGGTATCTAGAATTTTTGCATCTGCGGAAAAGGCGCTAGCACAATAAATTTGCAGCATTGCAACTAGACCAATACGCATCATATTGGGAAGCTTAATAAAGATGTGTGAACTAAAAAGTGACATTTAAATTCCATTCTTGGTGATTTATCTCACGCTTGCATTCATAAAGAAAACTAAAAAAAACTAAAGAAAGCGCGCCCACAAGCGGGCTGATTGCTCTTTAATCCGCATGCCGATTGAGCGTTTGCGCCAATCTTGCAGCGTAATTTGTTTTGAAGCTGCTAAATCAGCCTCGAATAATGTTTGCATTTGCGCACCAAAATCTTGCCCAAGCATTACCGCATTAATTTCTTGGTTATTGACAAAGCTGCGCCAGTCTAAGTTAGTAGAACCCACTGTTGACCACACGCCGTCAATTAACGCAGTTTTAGCGTGCAGTAGCGCCACTTGGTGCTCATAAATTTTCACGTCTGCAGCCAGTAATTCGTCGTAATAAGAGCGAGACGCATAAAATACCAAGCTTGAGTCAGTTTTTTCGGGTAACAACAGCCGCACATCGGCGCCCCGTATAACGGCGTCTTTAAGTGCGGCCAGTAATTGTGGGTCTGGCACAAAATATGCATTGGTTAAAAATACTTGCGTTTCAGCACTGTTAATTGCAGATAAAAAAGTGGCATATATTTGGCTGAAGGCTTCTTCTGGGTTGCTACCTATAGCACGCACCACTTCATTACCTTGGCTCAATAATTCTGGAAAATAAGCTTTTGCTGCCAACGGCTCACCTTTTTGTTGTCGCCAAGTTTCAGTGAACATTTTTTGAAACTCAGCAACTACTGGCCCAGCAAGCTGCAAATGCGTATCACGCCATGGGACGCTGGCTGTAACACCAACTTCGCCATCACTAGACTTTTTTGATGCCCGTTTAGAAGACGCACCAAATGATCCGCTGCCCGATGACCCGCTAGAATAGACGCTGCTAATATTAATGCCGCCTATAAAGGCAATTTTGCCATCAACAATAAGTAGCTTTCGGTGGTCACGCTGATTCCATTGCCAATCTTTACGTTTATCTAAGGGGTTAATTGGGTTGAATTCCAACACGTTAATGCCATTGTTTTTTAGCGTCGCAAAAAATGTTTTAGGCGTATTAAAAGAGCCTGCGCTATCGTAAATCAAATTCACCTGTACACCGCTTTGTTGCTTGGCTATTAAAATGGCTGCAAATTGTTGGCCAATTTCATCATCTTCAAAAATATAGGTTTCCATATTAATGTGGTCTTTTGCGTTTTCTATCGCCTTTAACATGGCTGCATACGTACTTGGGCCATCTACTAGCAAATCTACTTTATTGCCCACCATTAACGGGCTGCCAACAATGGTTGAAATAAGCGCTAAGTGCTTATCAAAAATATTAGTTTCTAAGCCATCTTTTTTAATTTTTGCGATTATTTTTTTGCTTTGTTGGTTGCTTAAAACGCCATGCGCATTTTCTAGGCTAATTTTTTTTGGTGACTGCATGGCCATATCTGGCACCAGAATAGGTAGTGAGGCACAAGCTGTAATTGTCATTAAAGCAATAATGTTAAAAACTAAGCTTAAGGTTTTAATGGCCATTCTTGTACCCAGATAAAATTATATTTTGAAGTTAACATACCCTAATAAATTACATAGTTAAGTACGCTAACGTACAGAGCACTTTAAATAATTAATAGATGATACACGAGTGATGGATTTGTATCGTTACCAGTGGTTGTAAAAACATCCACTATTAATTTAAATTTTTATGGAGATGAAAAAAATGAAACAGTTTAAAACAGCACTTAATGCATTGATGGGTTTTATGTTGGTAGGCGCATTTGCAGTCATGCTAGGTTGCGCTTCTACAGCTAAAAAAGAAGGCACAGGCGAGTACATTGATGACACAGTGATTACTACCAAAGTAAAAGCGGCCATACTGAATGAAGAAACTTTAAAATCGGCTGAAATTAACGTAGAAACATTTAAAGGCGTGGTGCAATTAAGTGGTTTTGTTAACTCGCAAGAAGATATCGCAAAAGCAGCATCAGTGGCAAGCGGTATTAAAGGCGTTACATCGGTTAAAAACGATATGCGACTTAAACCAAAATAATGCTGTAATCAATATTTATTGATTCACTAAATTAGCCTTGGCAATGTTGAAAATCATGTTGAAACCGTTTGTCATGTTTTCAATTTCGCTAGGGCTAATTTTTTATTTAAGTTGGCTGGGCTTATTAAATTATTTTTAGTTTAATTATTTTTAGTTTAATTTTTTTTAGATTTAGCACGATTTAATGACTTTTATAAAATAACGGCTAGCTCGTCAGGAAGCTGGTTGGAATCGAGCACATTGGCATGTAAAAACTGTGCGTAAGTATCTTTATCTGCTTGATAACACAAGCATGACGCAGATTTTAAGCCTTTGTGATGATGAATAATCACATTGCCACGGCTATAACTAATTAAATGCTGCCGCTGAAGCGAACCTGCCGCTTTGGTAACGCCCACTCTGCGTACACCCAGCATTTGTGCTAATAGTTCTTGCGTGATGTGCAAATTATCTGAATGAGTTCTATCTTGAAACATCAATAACAGCTTTGCTAATCTACTTTCTAATACATGAAAAAGATTGCATGCAGCAGTCTGTAGCAGTTGGTTGTAAGTCACATATACATAGCGCCTTAGCAGTGAACTGAGCTGTGGATTGTGTTTTAGTTGCTGCAGATAGTCTGCAGCGGCGATGCGTAATGCAAAGCCAGTTTTTTGCACCACTGCTCGGCAGGGCGTTACATTTACATCTAGCATTAAGCTAATACACAACATACCTTCATTGCCAATTAGCGTCACCATTAAGTAAGGGCTGGCAGCAATTTGTTTTTCCCAAGAAATAATGCCTTCGATAGGAAAGTAAATGTAGTTAATTGTGTCACCTAGATTACCAATGACTTCACCCAGATTAAGACTGACCACTTCGCATTCATCAATAAACTGGCTGCGCTTAGCCGCTGGTAATAAGTTTAATAGTTGATTGTTGCCAATGGGGGTTTGTTGGTTCATACCTAAACTATCCTTTATTTTTTGCGCTGTCATGTTTAAAAGCGCAACAGGCGGCGAGAGGAAAAGTCCATTACATATCCAAGTTAATATTTGAGTGTAGAAGGCTACAAAGAATCATGCTAAATAAATTAATCTAACTGATGCTTGAAGTCTGTACGTTAGGTAACACTCAACAGTTTTAATTATTTAGTTTTCAAAAGGTCTTAACTACGCTATTGCGCAAAGATTAAGATTGGTTGGTATGTGTGCAATCGCACAGACAGCTCAATGTTAAAAATATAAGTTGGCAATTCAAATATAACGCCAATTTTATTTTTAAAAGAGACAATCATGAGTGAATTAACCATACAGCCTGTAGAAGCGATAAAAGTAAACAGCAAAAACATGGCTGCAAAAAAGCATCAACTGCCACCTTTAAAATATGACTATGCTGCCTTAGAGCCAACAATTGACGCACGTACGATGATATTGCATCACGATAATCACCATGGTGGGTACGTTAAAAAGCTTAACGAAGCATTAGAAAAATTTCCAGAATTTCAAACTAAATCAGCGGCATGGTTGCTGTGTCACTTAGACCAGTTACCCGCCTCAATAAAAACAGCGGTACACAGCAATGCAGGCGGACATGTTAATCACAGCATGTTTTGGAATGCAATAAAACCACATAGCAGCAACGAACCTAAAGGCCAGCTTCGCGATGCGATTAACCGCGATTTTGGTAGTTTGGCGGAGTTTAAAAAAGTTTTTGAAGAAGAAGGCGCCAAAGTATTTGGTTCTGGCTGGGTTTGGCTGGTATGCAGTTTAAAAAATGGCGCCAATATGCAAGTCATTACAACGACTGGTCACGACAACCCATTGATGCAAAATCTGTTACCCATTTTATTAAATGATGTATGGGAACACGCTTACTACTTGCGCTATGAAAATCGCCGCCCTGATTATTTAAAGGCTTGGTGGAGCATTGTTGATTGGGAGCAAGCCTCTAGCTGCTTTGAAAAAAAATCACAATCAGTCAGCGAAATTTTAACTGCGGAAAATGACATTTTTTTAGCGCAATAAGCTAAAAAGCTGCAGCTATGTTCGCTAACACACAGACTTAATGGGCAATTACTTTTATAGTAATTTCACATGCTGCAAGTGAATGAAACGTTTGAAAGGCTTACAAGATGAATTGGGATCAAATAGAAGGAAACTGGACACAATTTAGAGGCAATGTTAAGCAGCAATGGGACAAATTGACTGATGACCAATTGGATGTGATAGCTGGCAAGCGCGCACACTTAGCTGGAAAAATACAAGTGATGTATGGAATTGGTAAAGATGAAGCTGAAAACCAATTATCAGACTGGCAAAAAAAACAAAAAAATATTGATGGTTTTGATCACTAACATCTCTTTTATCATATGGAGGATTGAACATGCACCATGACAGAGGCCATGGCTCTTGGCCAGAATTAAAAGCTAGGCGTCACGATAAATTTGACAACCCAACATTTGATGATGTATCCACTGACGGCTCAAATGGGAAGCATGGTCATTTAGACGACGGATTGCATGATATTCAAATGATAAAAAGAGACAAAGCTGCAAAGCAACTAGGACGGGTAAAGGCCATGTTTAAAGACATGGCTGATTATTCTGATAAACAAAATAATAAATTTAAATAAAGTATAACAAAACAGCAATAAGGGAGTGACACCATGAAAATTATGAATAAGCAAAAAACACATTTCATGCAGAAATCTAGAAACGGTTTATTCCATGTTAAGTACGACACGATAGAAAATGTAAATCTAATCATTAACGCTATTTTGGATAAAGGACGCAAAGAAACAACAACTAGTCAAACATTGCTACCCTTAACAAATGAATCAAAATGATAAAGCGGGACAATTGAGCAACCTGAATAGCAAAAGTAGACTGTGCACGGTACAAGCATTTAGTAACATTCATCACATTAAAACGAGCGGCTAAAAATGATACCCACAACAAACAACATGGCTGCAGGAGATTTAACAGCATTCACTAATACGCAAACTTTACGCGCGCGTGCCCGCCAGCATGTAGAAGAGGGCGCAGTTACCACAGGCTATGCAGCGGATAAAGTGGCCGTGATTAAGCTGCTTAATGAAGCCTTAGCAACCGAATTAGTGTGTGTATTACGTTATAGACGCCATTATTTTATGGCCAAGGGCATTCATTCAGAATCGGTTAAGCCAGAATTTTTGCAACATGCAAAAGAAGAAATGGCACATGCTGACCGCATTGCTAAACGTATCACCGAGCTTGGTGGCGAGCCTGACTTTTCACCAGATGGCTTAAGTAGTCGTAGCCATGCAGAATATATGCCTGGTGATTCGCTGATTTCAATGATTAAAGAAGATTTAATTGCAGAGCGTATTGCTATTGAAAGCTATCGCGAATTTGTTGCTTACTTAGGCAACAATGATCCCACTACTCAACGCATGATAAAAGAGATTTTGGCGATTGAGGAAGAGCATGCAGATGACATGGCATCACTATTGGAAGGTATGACGGAAGGCATGAAAATTTAGCTTTTTTACGGCTAACTGGCTAGTCTTCATTGGCAGCCACTAAACTTAATAGACGAGGAGGATAATATGCGTGAACAATTAAAGTTTTTGTTACCAGATATCGATACTGCCAATCAAGCTGCAAAAGCACTATTAGTAGCCAAAATTGACAATAAAAATATTTGTTTCCTTGCAAATCCAAGTGTTAATCTTGGCCAATTGCAGCCTGCCAGCACACTTAAAAGTACAAATGTGATTAATGAAGGTGAAAAAGGCATATTAATTGGCGCTTTCATTGGCCTATTATTTGGACTTTATGCACATTTTTTTCAGCCATGGATAACAGCATCGATGAATGTTAACTGGATGGTGCTTGTCGGTGCGTTAATGGTTTTAGGCGCTGCATTATCTGCCATTGGGGCCGCTGTTTTTGGATCAAACTTTTTTAATGATGATTTTAAAAAGTACAAAAAAAGAATTGATGAAGGTTCAATATTAATGATTGTGACAGCGCCTTTTCAACGTTCAGATGAAATAATAAAAATAGTCAGTAAATCACATCTTAAGTTTTAGCGGCTTGGCAGGTTAATATTATCTGTTAGCACTTTAACTACTTCATCAAAATCTAAGCTATGTTCAGCTAAAAAAAGCCCTCTAACTTAACGTTAGAGGGCAAAACCACGTTTAAGGGGAACGTGGGGAGAAGGAATAAGTTAATTCGCGATGGCAAGCACTGACATGCCTTTCAAGAGCATATCTCCTAATTTATTGGCTGTTAGCGGATGACTAAAAAAGTAGCCTTGACCCTCTTCGCAATTGCGCGCTTTTAAAAAGGCTAATTGGCTGTAAGTCTCTACACCTTCAGCCACTACTTTTAGTTTAAGGCTGTTGCCCATGCTAATAATGGCGCTCACGATAATGCCGTCATCCTTGGCAGATTCTATGTTTTTTACAAACGATTGATCGATTTTCAATACATCAATCGGGAAGCGTTGCAAATAACTCAAGCTGGAATAGCCAGTACCAAAATCATCTACTGAGAGTGTTACACCCATTTTTTTAAGCTGTTGCAGAATACTTGTACTGCATTCAGCATCCCGCATTAGCACACTTTCGGTAATTTCTAGTTCTAAATAATGCGCTGCTAACCTAGTTTCTATTAATACAGCTCGCACTCCCTCTACAAAATCTTTTTGTAAAAATTCTTGAGCAGAGATATTAATAGCGACAGTAATGGTGGGCAGTCCTGCATCATGCCAAACTTTGGCTTGCTTGCATGCTTCACGCAACACCCAACGGCCTATGGGAACAATCAAGCCTGAATCTTCAGCCACTGTCACAAAAATATCAGGCGCCACCTCACCCCATTCATCGTGTTTCCAGCGCAATAAAGCTTCAGCACCCTTTATTTGGCCGGTAATCAGGTTAACTTTGGGTTGGTATTGCAAAAAAAACTGTTCTTTTTCTAAAGCGCGCCTTAAATTGCTTTCAATAATTAGGCGCTCAATGGCGCGAGTGTTCATTTCAGCAATAAAAAACTGGTAATTATTGCGACCTTTTTCTTTTGCATAATACATCGCTGTATCTGCACTTTTTAGTAGGGTTTCTGCATCTAAGCCATCATTTGGGTAAACGCTAATGCCTATGCTAGTCGTTATATGTAATTGGCTTTTGCCTATTTTGTGCGTTGCCAGCAGGCAATCTAATATTTTTTGGGCCGTCAGGGCAGCATCTTCGCTATTTTTAGTTTCAGCCAATAAAATAACAAACTCATCACCGCCATGGCGGCTAACCGTGTCACTGTCGCGCACACATTCTTTTAGGCGCTTGGTAACAGACTGCAATAATTTATCGCCTGTGGCATGGCCAAGCGAATCGTTAATATTCTTGAAGTTATCTAAATCTAAGTAAAGCACTGCTAGCTGCGTATGATGCCGACTAGCTAATGTAATTGCCTGTGCAATACGGTCATTCAGTAGCATACGATTTGGTAAGCTGGTTAAATAATCATGTTGTGCCGAATGCTCCATTCTTTTTGCCATGGCTTTTGCTGCACTTACATCATGAAATACCACCACCACACCTGTTAGTTGTCCATCCCAATTGTGTATGGGCGAGGTTGAATCTTCAATGGCCACTTCAGTGCCATCTCGCCTGATAAGCAAGGTATCGGTGCATAAAGTTCTTGGCCGGTCTATTTGCAGTACTAGCCCAATCGGATTAAAAGCGGGTTTGCGAGTCAGTGCATTAATAATATTAAATACTTGGTTTATCGGTTTGCCGTATGCCTCTTCGCGTGACCAACCAGTTAATTGCTCAGCTGCAATATTGAGATAATCGATGTTGCAATTAATATCGCTGCAAATGACGGCATCGCTAATTGAGTTTAACGCAATTTCGGCGCGAGTTTTTTCGTTTAAAATTAAATGATCAACAATAATAGGCTCACTAACAACGGCGTTATCGGCCGAGGATTCAGCGTGATTATCAGATGAGTTACTTGATTTTGTTCGATTTTTTTTCACAGACACAAGCCTTTGTTTGGTTGTCAGTATCGTTACAATATGATTATCCATATTGCAAAAAAACTGTCTGTGCATTAACGAACATAGTGCGCTAATCCATGAAAGTATTAAAATAAATGATTAATTGGCAATACCATGTAATGCAGGCAGCAGCCTATCAAACTCTGCTTTTACCACTTGGTAACATTCGCAACTGCGTCGTTCTAGTTTTTTTCTATCAACCACCGTAATGTGGCCGCGCGTATAATTAATAATACCTTCGCGCTGTAGCCTGCCAGCAGCCTCAGTAACACCTTCACGGCGCACACCTAGCATATTGGCAATTAGCTCTTGTGTCATCGTTAGCTCATCACTGGTTAATCTGTCTAAGCTTAATAGCAGCCAGCGGCATAGTTGTTGCTCAACAGAGTGGTGCCGGTTGCACACGGCTGTTTGCGCCATTTGTGTGATTAACGCCTGCGTGTAGCGCAGCAATAAGCGCTGCACTGGACCGCCGCGATTAAACTCATCTTTCAGTATTTGAGATTTTAAACGATAAGCGAAACCAGCACTTTGTATCACAGCACGGCTAGAGGTGGTTTCGCCGCCCATAAACAGTGATATGCCCAAAACGCCTTCGTTACCCACCACGGCAATTTCGGCCGAACCACCGTTTTCCATCACATACAGCAACGAGATAATAGAAGTGGTGGGAAAATAAACGTACTTTAGCAAGCCTCCAGATTCGTACATCACCTGACCTAACTTCAGCTCAACATGTTCTAAGTCTGGCGTTAGTCGGTCATACTCCGCTTTTAAAAGGGCATCCAGTAGGTGGTTTTGTTTCGGGTTTGCAACTACTGTCATGAAACGCCCTTAGTAAAATTGTTATTGTTATTTTGTGCAGTAACTAGCTGATTTTAGGCTTAACAACAGCCTTTGTATGTTCGGTAGGCAACATATAGATGAAAAACAATGAATTAGCTGATTTTTTAATTTGTTATTGAGTAGTACTCATTCAAAAGCAATTAAAAAGGGAATCGCTAGAAAAGTTTTGTAGCAAGCAAATATTTTTTTCTTTAAAAATGCTTGTTTTACGCTTCAATCATCACTTTAAGTGCATTGCTATCGGCTGCAGTACTAAAAACTTCGTAAGCTTGCATAATTTGATTCAGTTTAAAGTGATGGGTGATCAGCTGTGTTGGGTCAATCCGCTTTGCTTGCACGGTTTTTAGCAACATTGGTATAGATGCGGTATCAACCAATCGTGTGGTAATCGTCATGTTGTGCGACCAAAGTTTTTCTAAATGTAAATCAACTTTTTTGCCATGTACGCCAACATTGGCAATGGTGCCGCCAGCTGCAATAATGTCTTGGCATAGCTCAAAAGTAGCTGGAATACCCACCGCTTCAATCGCAGTATCTACGCCACGCCCATTGGTTAATGCCATCACTTGTTTCGCAACATTGCCATTTGTGCTGTTAATGGTGGCGGTCGCGCCAAATTTTTTGGCGACTTTTAGCCTGTATTCATCCAAATCAATCATGATAATTTCAGCGGGTGAGTAAAACTGTGCAGTAAGTAGCGCAGCCAGCCCAATTGGCCCTGAGCCAACAATTGCAACAGTTGCACCGACTTCAACCTTGCCACTTAGCACGCCACATTCAAAACCTGTGGGTAATATGTCGCTAAGCATCACCAAGGCATCATCATCTACCTCTTTTGGACAAGGATACAAGCTAGTATCCGCGTGCGGAATACGCACAAATTCGGCCTGTGTGCCGTCTATTTTATGACCAAGTATCCATCCGCCAGTGGCGCAGTGCGAGTACATGGCTTTGCGGCAGTTATCGCAGCGGCCGCAAGCGCTTATACAAGAAATAATAACCTTATCGCCAACTTTAAAGGTTGTAACATTTGAACCGACTTCTTCAATCATGCCTATGCCTTCGTGGCCCAAAATAGTGCCAGGTTTACAGGTGGCAACGTCACCTTTAATAATATGCAAATCGGTGCCGCAAATAGTCGTTTTGATTATTTTAACAATTGCATCTGATGGCGTTTTAATGCTTGGTTTAAGGTGATCAACCAATTTTTTTTGGCCTATCTCTGTGTAAACCAAGGCTTTCATCATCACTGCTATTTTCATCAAAGCTAACGCAACAAATCACATTTTAATTTTGCGATTACCGTCTTTATCTTTGCTATGACTAGTATGTTTTAATGCGGATTGCCAATGTGTAAGCTCTTTTTCGACTTCATCCATAGCAGTACCGTACACTTCTTGAATTTTGCCAGCCAATTGTTCGCGCCTGCCAGCAATCACGTCTAAATGGTCATCGGTGAGTTTGCCCCATTTTTGTTGCACGTCGCCTTTAAGTTGTTTCCAATTACCTTCAATTTGAGCCCAGTTCATGTGAGTTCCTTTATCAAAAATGTTGCAAAAATTGCTGATTAAAACAATTCAATACTACGATTATTTTTTGATAGTCTCTGTCTGATAGCACACATAAGTTTATTTTTATTTAGTGTTCTTGCGCACAAATATTACCTAAGTGATTCATTAAATTGACTTATTTAAAAAATTGAATGTATTATTTAGGGATTTAATTGACATGCTGACATTGTGATTTCAGCTGCATATGGGCATTG
>JANNWI010000314.1:0-4177 GCA_031414715.1 Methylophilaceae bacterium
GCCACAGCCGCACTCGTCTTTCACGTTAGGGTTGTTAAACTTAAAGCCTTCGTTCAAGCCTTCTTTAGTGAAATCAAGTTCGGTACCGTCAATATAGGCCAAGCTTTTTGGGTCAACAATCACCTTCACGCCGTGGCTTTCAAAGCTCATGTCTTCTGCATGCAACTCATCCACAAACTCAAGCGTATAGGCCATGCCTGAGCAGCCTGTGGTTTTAACGCCCAAGCGTAAACCTATACCTTTGCCACGATTAGCAAGGAATTTCTCGACGCGGTTAGCCGCTGCTTCAGTTAAACTAATTGCCATAGATCTCTCTTTAATTTGATAAGAATTTAAAAATTCTTATGCCGCCACTTTCACGGCTAACTGTTTGGCTTTAATATCGGCCACAGCCGCCTTAATGGCATCTTCCGCCAATACTGAGCAGTGAATTTTTACCGGTGGCAAAGCAAGCTCTTCAGCAATGGCAGAGTTTTTAATGGCGTAAGCTTCATCCACTGTTTTGCCTTTTAGCCATTCGGTAACCAATGAGCTAGACGCAATTGCTGAACCGCAACCATAGGTTTTGAATTTAGCATCTTCGATGATGCCGCTATCGTTTACCTTAATCATCAACTTCATTACGTCGCCACAAGCTGGCGCACCCACCATGCCAGTGCCAACATTTGGGTCGTTTTTATCAAGCGATCCGACATTTCTCGGGTTCTCATAGTGATCTAAAACTTTGTCTGAATATGCCATTTTAATACTCCTTTTCCTGGTTTAATAACCAGTAATTTAATGTGCCGCCCACTGTACTTTGCTTATATCGATTCCGTCTTTGAACATATCCCAAAGCGGCGATAACTCTCTTAATTTACTGACTTTATTTTTCAATAGCTCTATTGTGTAATCTACGTCTGCTTCGGTGGTAAAACGCCCAATAGAGAAGCGAATTGAGCTGTGCGCAAGCTCATCGCTACGGCCTAAAGCGCGTAGCACGTAACTGGGCTCTAAACTGGCAGAAGTACACGCCGAGCCGCTAGATACTGCGATATCTTTTATCGCCATAATCAGTGATTCGCCTTCCACATAGTTAAAACTGATATTCAAATTATGCGGCACGCGATGCTCTAAATCGCCATTGACATAGGTTTCTTCGATGCCCTGTAAGCCAGCAAGCAAGCGGTCTCTCAGCATTCGAATGCGCTCGCTTTCGGTCGCCATTTCTTCACGTGCAATGCGAAAAGCTTCACCCATGCCGACGATTTGGTGGGTGGCCAACGTGCCACTACGCATACCACGTTCGTGACCGCCACCGTGCATTTGCGCCTCGATACGAATGCGCGGTTTGCGACGCACATAAAGCGCACCAATACCTTTAGGACCGTAAGTTTTATGCGCACAAAAGCTCATTAAATCAACAGGTAAATTTTCTAAATCAATTTTTACTTTACCAGTGGCTTGCGCAGCATCCACATGAAAAATAATATTGTTTTCACGGCAAATTTTACCAATCGCTTCAATATCTTGAATTACGCCAATTTCGTTATTGACTAACATCACGCTGGCTAATACCGTATCTGGCTGAATAGCAGCCTTAAATTTAGCCAAATCTATTAAGCCATCTGGCTCTGGCTCTAAATAAGTGGCGGTAAAGCCTTGGCGCTCTAGCTCTCGCACTGCGTCGATGACCGCTTTGTGCTCGGTGGCAATGGTAATAATATGCTTACCTTTTGTGCTGGCGTAAAAATTGGCCGCACCTTTAATGGCCAAGTTGTTAGACTCAGTTGCGCCAGATGTCCACACGATTTCGCGCGGGTCAGCGCCAACTAATTTGGCCACTTCATCACGTGCGTTTTCTACTGCTTTTTCAGCTGTCCAGCCAAAAGGGTGGCTGCGCGACGCAGGATTGCCGTAATGTTCCGTTAAGTATGGAATCATCTTGGCAGCCACGCGCGGATCCACAGGTGTGGTGGCTGAATAATCTAAATAAATTGGTTCTCTATCTGACATTTTTGCTTTCTTTACCTTTAACTAAGCTGCTATTGATGTTAAATTTCTTAATCTGTTCAATTCTTTTTCAAGCGCTGTTAAAAAATGTTGCACTTGTTCTTGCGTGTTGCTCATGCCAAAACTGACTCTAACTGCTCCACGCGCCAAGTCCTCATCTACGCCCATCGCCAACAGTACGTGACTAGGTTTATCGCTATCTGAGCTGCAAGCCGAGCCGCTGGCCACTGCAAAACCTGCTTTATCTAGTGCGGTGACTAGCGTTTCACCTTCAATATCTTTAAAAGAAAAAAAACTAGTATTAGCCACGCGCAAGCCGTTATAGCCAAAAATCACAGCTTTTAATTTTGCTAAGCCAATTTCTAGCTGGTCACGCAAGTTGGCTGTGTGGACATCGAAGGCACTTAAGTTTTTTGTCGCCAAATCACACGCCACACCAAAGCCAACAATGGCTGCGACATTTTCAGTACCGCTGCGCAAACCTTTTTCTTGCCCGCCGCCATACAGTAAGGGTTGAATATCAATACGCTTATCTAACACCAACGCACCTGCGCCTAATGGACCACCAATTTTGTGGCTAGAAACTGTCATGGCATGCACGCCCAGTGCAAAAAAATCGACTGGAATTTTACCTAGCGCTTGCACTGCATCGGTGTGCACATACGCTTTGCGTTCGCGCGCTATTTCCGCTATTTTGGCAATATCTTGAATCACACCCGTTTCGTTGTTTACTAACATGGCTGCCACAAGGTCAGTTGGGGCTAGTAGTAATTTTTGCAAGTGCGCTAGGTTGATATTGCAATCATTATCTACCTTAATGCTGTGCGCCTTGTAGCCATTAGCTTGCATAGCCAAGGCAGGGCGTGACACACACGGGTGCTCAATGGCGCTAGTTAAAATTTGGCCTTTATCTAAGTTGCTGCAAATACCATGCACTGCAAAGTTATTGGCCTCTGTACCGCTGGCAGTAAATACAATCTGATTCGCATAAGCACCAACTGCCGCCGCTACTTGTTCGCGCGCATGCTCTACTGCGGCGCGCGCGATACGGCCAAAACTATGCCGACTAGTCGGGTTGCCGTGCTGGTTCGCCATAAACGGCAGCATCGCCTCAAACACTTCAGTTTTAAGTGCAGTGGTGCTGTTATGGTCTAGGTAAACCTGATTTGAAAAAAAGGCTGACATTTAAGCCGTTACTTCTTCATTTGTTATTGCGATAGGAACGACAGTGCCGCATGTTCTACGGGGGGTAAATATAATCTCGCTCGCGTTGCCTGCATCGCTTTGGCGCTTGTTTTCCACCATGTCGGCAAGCGTGACGCCTGATAAATAATCCAAAATTTTAGTATTGAGTGATGCCCACAAATCGTGCGTCATGCAGCGGCCTTCGTCGTGACAATCTTCTTTGCCACCGCATTGCGTTGCGTCAATTAGCTCATCCACTGCAGTAATAATATGCGAAACCGATATTTCATGATGTGCTTTTGCCACGCGGTAGCCGCCACCTGGGCCGCGTACACTGGTGACCAAACCTTGACGACGTAAGCGACTAAAAAGCTGTTCTAAGTACGAGAGTGAAATGGCTTGGCGCTCGCTAATGCCAGCCAGCGTGACTGGTTTCTCAGCCTCGTTTAAAGCTAAATCCAGCATAGCGGTAACAGCAAAACGGCCTTTAGTGGTAAGTCTCATAATATATGAATTTTATAATAACCTAGTAATTTAGTCAATTATTACTGGCGCAAGTTCAATAGCTTAGTTCAAAGGCTATTTTTGGGTTTAGCGCGCGGTTTGGGTGTGGGTTTTGCCACAGGTTTTGCAACAGGTTTAATGGTGGCTTTTTTGGCACCAAATGCTTCAGCAACTTCGTTGTCTACTTCTGCCATTTGTGCAAGTTGTTTTTTCATTGTCTGCAAATCAGCATCTTGCTTAGAAACGTGTTCTAGCATGCCCTGCAAGGCTTTCGCCAACGGGTCATCATCATCACTACCCACTGCATAGGCGCTAAATTTGGCGATTTGCGCGGCGGCTTTAGCTTTTTCTTCTTCCAAAATACGTGCGGGTATACCCACCGCAGTGGCGTTTTCTGGCACATCTTTTACGACAACTGCATTTGAGCCGATTTTTGCATTTTTACCAATAGTAATTGGCCCCAATACTTTTGCACCTGCGCCAATTACCACGCCTT
>JANNWI010000315.1:0-2729 GCA_031414715.1 Methylophilaceae bacterium
GTTTAAGGTTTCGACAGCGTTGTGTAAATATGAACACATTGTCAGGCAGTTTGCCCTATTATGTGTATAAGTTGGCTTTTTGCCAGCCGTGTTAAAGGAGAGTGATGATGGCAAAAGGACAGCAACGTAAAAACAAAGAAACAAAAAAACCCAAGCAAGAAAAAAAGCCAGTTTAAATAGCATTTGCACGCGCGAATAGCTTGATGAATCCAATCATTGATAGCTATCTTGCTGGTGAGATAGCTATTGGCTTAGCTGGTATATTTTGCAAGAATAAACCTTGCACTATCGGCATGTCTTTTAAATCAAACAATATTCACTATAATAATAAATTGCGTCTTAATAGACGTAGTTTTGCGTTGCAATGAACACTAGAAAATAAAATTAACACTGGCTTAATAATCTAATTTTAAAAAATGGCAGATTTATCAATTACTTATAGCAAAACACCAAAAGGCTTGCGCGCGCGCAGCTCATTAATTGGTGGGCTGTCGGGTAAATTATTTAAGGTGCTTTCGTTTATTGATGGCATATCAAAAGCGCAAACTATTCTGACTAAGTTTGATGATATTAGTGCAGATAAGCTGCTAAGCGCTATTACTAAGTTAGAAAATGAGGGATATATTAAGCCCACTGCTGCCAGTGTTTTTGACGATGATGATTGGGATTTTGACAGTAGCCCAGTTGTTATTGTGCATGAGGAATTGCAGATAGAAGAGGTAGAAAGTGTGCTGCAACAGGCGGATGAGGTGCTGGCCGCCTTAGAAATAGATCGCCAAAATATACTGGTAGAACAAGCTAAACTGGCAGAGCAAGCTGAATTAGCCAAACAAGCTGAAAAAGCCAGAGAAATTGAAAAATCGCAACAGCAATTGGCGCTGATTAAAGCGATAGAAACAGCCAAGGCGCAGACAAAAGTACAAGAAAAAATTGATATTGAGCAGGCAGCTGCAGCACAAAAAAAATTAAAATTAGAGTCGCTGACTAAAATTAAAGCGGAGCAGCTAAGGATAGCGCGCGCGCTGGCTGAAGAAAGTTTAAAAAATGCAGAGGTGCAACGACTAGCGGCGCAAGCGCAGATTAAGCAAGAGCAGGCTAAGCAGGCGCGCGACAATTTTGTACAACAAATTCAGTTGCAACAATCTGCAAAAGTAAAGCTAGCAGTTGCTGCAGAGCAAGTGCGCAATGAAAAAATAGCGTTGCTTGCTGCAGCCGAAGTAAGAAAAGCAGAAAAAGCGGCAAAAATAGCGCAAAAAATTGCGTTTGCCGAGACCGAGCAATTACGTCTGATGGCGGAGTTTGAAGAAAACGCCAAGCGAGAGGCGGCTGCCGTGCAACAGGCGGAGCGCGCAGAGCTGGCAACCGCAGCCAAACGGATATTAAAAGCCAAGGCCGAAGCGCGTACCAAAGCCGAACTTGAAGCACTTGCTTTAAGAAATACCGCACAAAAAATGTTTAAAAGTTGATTTGATTTATTTGATTTTCTAATTAAATGAACCCCGCTGATTTACAACGCCTGGTCAGCATAGCCATGCCTTATGGCAAATATAAAGGCCGTTTATTAGCCGATTTGCCTGGTCATTATTTAAACTGGTTTGCGCGTAAGGGTTTTCCTGCGGGCGATTTGGGGCGGTTACTACAGCTGATGCAAGAGATTGACCACAACGGATTATCCGATTTATTAAAGCCATTAAGAGTAAAATAATGCGATTAAGAGTAAAATAATGCGATTACAAATCAAACAAACATAAAGTATATTAGATGACTGACACTAAAAAACCTACCACGTTAGAGCAAATGATTGCCAACACCTGTTTTTGTAAGCTGAAAGAATTTTGCCCAGATAAAAATAGCGCAGAATGCATGCGCCATCAAAATATTTACCAAGAATTTATGCAGCAAAAACGTCCGCAAAAAACTAAGACATAAACTATGCAAATTGACGATAAAGAAATACTGCAACAGCTAAAAACTAATAACGCCAAATTGGCCGAAATTAACGCAAATATGTTAAAGGTGTTTTGGATAGTGGCGGTTTTTGCTTTACTGTATTTTGGGCTGATGCTATATATGCTGTTTTTTAGATAGCAATCGCATCAAATACATGCTCTGCGATCCGCATAGATACTGGCTCGCAGAGCATGCTCAATCATTATTTATTTGCTGATTTGATTGCCGACAACACCGCCAACAACCGCACTATCAATGTCTGCATTACTAAAGCCGCATGACTAACATTCCCCCAAGCGCTACCGCCTGTGAGTTCTGCCCCAGCTAACGCTTCCACGCCAGCGCCTGATCAAATGGCATCATATTTTTTAATGACTTTTTTACAATCTTTTTTATAGCTTTTTTTAATTCAAAAGGTTTGCCAGTAAAGCTGGCCTATAGGAACTTAAATCTATGGTTTTGCTCATACTTTTTTGCAAAAAAGCAACGCACACGTAACAATAAAGCTAGATAAGTTTATAGTTCAATTTGCAGTTTAGTTTAATCCAACTTTAAAATAGAAAAGCCAATATGATTAATGCCAAAAGTTTAGTTTGTAGTTTGTTTTGCGTGCAATTTTTAGCAGCTGTCAGCGTGCAAGCTGCGGTATTGCCAGAGCCAACTATCGAACTTTTATATGACTTAAAACAATCGATGGTGAAAATTGGCACCACTACCAAATCGGGCGGGCATGGCTTTGGCACAGGCGTTGCGGTGAGCAAAGACCACGTGGTAACCAA
>JANNWI010000316.1:0-6518 GCA_031414715.1 Methylophilaceae bacterium
GCACCCATATTATGCCCTACTGCTAGCGCTAGGGGAAGATGCAACACTAAATTGGCGATGCCTAAAATGATTTGAACGACTAATAAACCTAGCATAATGTGCGATATTTTTTTGAGCTGTGGTTGCTTTAACAAACTTAAACCTAACCAGCCAAGGTAAACAAATGTGACTAATGCGCCAATGCGGTGCGTCCACTGAATGGCAGTGTAGGCGGCTAGCGGCAAGGGTTTGCCATCATTACCCACCCCCAACTCGCGAAACCAATTGAAGGCGTTACTAAAATCCATTTCAGGAATCCACATGCCATGACAGGTAGGAAAATCAGTACACGCTAAAGCTGCGTAGTTAGTGCTTGTCCAGCCACCTAAAAATATTTGCATAAATAATACAATGATTGCACCGCGAACCCAAAAGCGCTGAGTTTGCGATAGCGTTGTTTTAGCCAACATCTCGCCCCAATGCCGATGGGTAATCCAAGTCAGTATCGCCAGCGTACTCATGCCACCAATTAAATGTGCACTGACAATAATTGGGCGTAGCAACAATGTGACTGTCCACATGCCAAGCGCTGCTTGGAACACAATCAATGCCAACAGAAAACTGGGTAGCCATGTCGCCACTTTAATTTGGCTGCGTACGCGCCATGCTTGTGCGAATATCGCCAACACCAACAAACCAAGGGCACCCGCTAAATAGCGGTGAATCATTTCTTTCCACGCTTTAGCTTCTTCAATAGGCGAATCTGGATAAGTCACTTGCGCGTGAGCAATGGCACTTTCACTTTGTGGAATAGTAAGCGTACCGTAACAACCTGGCCAATCTGGGCAGCCCAAACCAGCATCAGATAAACGCACATAAGCACCTAAAACCACCACACAGAGTGCTAGCAGCGTTGCCAGCAAAACTAATTTATTAAACACACGCATTTCTATACTTTCACTAATCATGATTTCTGGTTATTTATTTCTGGTTTTTTTTCAAATGTTGAATTTGGGTATTTTTTGCTATTTATTTCTAACCTGCCCAAGAGTTCTTAAGTAAGCGTTTTAAATCGCTATACAAGCCTTTTGGGTCAAATTTATCTGGGTAGCTCATCATCAAATTACCTAATGGATCTACCAAAAACACATTACCCTTATTGACATCAAATTCAGCTGAAAATTTTACAGTTGCTTCATCTGTTCCAGCTAAGATAATTAAATCTGGATATTTTTTTTGCAGCTCGCTAGATACTTCACTTTTCATACCTATTGGCACTAGCAGCACACGCTGTACGCGATCAATCTCTTTATTCATTGCCGTATGCACTTGCTTAAGCATATGGACACGCTCTGCGCATTGCACTGCGCAGCCTGTGCTGTCAACCGTAACAATGCTCCAAATTTTGTTCCATTGCTCTGGTTTAAATGATTTGCTCTGAACATCCATTAAAATTGGAATCTGTAAGCTCTTTGGTGGCTGTATTAAATTCCCATAACTTTTACCACTGGGTTTTAAATCAATAAAATGCAATAAGACCGCCATAGTAAACGGCAATATAAACACCGCAATAAGCAGGTAAAATGTTTTCATACTTCTCGGTTTTGACTGGTTTTCAATCAGTTCAGACATACAATCAACGCTCTACTTTCTTTAGGTTATTTGGCTTAATATTTAATACAATATAAATCACCAACAAGGTTAGCGCAAAACCAAACCATTGATAGGCATAGCCTAGGTGCATGGTAACGCGCTCACCTGGTGGCGCCCAATTTCTCACAAATCCACCAGCATCACTTTTGGCATCTAGACGCACCACAAAAGGTTGCACTGTAAATGGCACCGACTTTGCGTAACGCACCATGTCTAAGTTTTGCCAAACTTGTTGCCATTCTTCACTATTAGCTGGCGGTGTATCCATAGTAAAAAACTTAGCGGCTGGCAGACTTATATCGCCTTCTATTTCTTGGCTGCCCTGAGGGATATAAATTGTAGGTGGTTTTGGCACTTCACCTACCTTCACCTTAGCTCGCGGTATCCAGCCACGGTTTACCAGCACATAAGTATTGCTACTTTTTACCTGTATCGGCGTTAATACATAATATCCAGCCACTGTATTGTGCACTTGGTTATCTAGCAATATTTGGTATTTGGCATCATAAATACCAGCAAACTTTACTTGCTTGTAACGCCAACTTTCTAAGGAAATTATTTTAGCAGGTAGCGCTACAGCTGGCTCGTTTAGGCGCGAATTTAACTGCGTTTGCAACATACGTTTTGAATCGGCTTTGTTGTACTGCCACAGGCCTAGTTTAATGCAAACACTCAGCATGACTACCGTGGCTATTGTCATCCAAATATTGGGGCGAAACGTATATTTCAAACTCAAAACCTCACTTGCAACTTAAGCCTGCCGCTACTTGTCTATTCAATTGCTATATCGCGTGTTTAGTTGCATAATTTGTCTGATTTCTGTATTGATAACACATTTTACAACCATAAATTACAACCATAAAAAGATTACTCTATGTTACTCAAACTGCTTATCATCATCATGTTGCTATTTATTTTTGGCAGTCTTTTCGCGTCGTTCTACCATTTAATGAAAGGTGAGCGTAACGAAAAAGTAGTGAAAGCACTGACATGGCGTATTGGTATTTCAATCACATTGTTTTTGTTATTAATGATTGGTTTTTATACAGGATTTATCGGCAACCCTAATCCACACCCATAACATACTATCTGTTAATTTAAAGCTGAAGCGGCCTTTTCAGCTAGTGCAGCTTGAGATAATCCAGCGTTACCATTGTAAAATGCGTAATTCAGCGTCACCGTATGTACATCTGCCGGTATGTCGGGTTTTACATAAAACATAATCGGCATCTCTTTATTTTCACCCGCTTTTAATGTCTGCTCTTTGAAACAAAAACATTCAATCTTTTTAAAATATAAAGTGGCTAATTCTGGAGTAATACTAGGTACTGCGACCCCCAGCTGGCTAATCTGCGCATTATTTTTTGCGGTATAGCTAGTCATCGTAATCTCACCAGGGTGCACTTTCATACTGGTTTGTTTCGGATGAAAACTCCAACCTAATCCTGGCATCGTGTTGCCAGTAAAAATAACAGTTACCCAGCGGGTTTTATCTACTTTTTGTGAAGTATCAAACTTAGTAGCAGCACTATCTGCCCTACCATTTAGCCCGAACTCTTTACACATCACATCGTATAGTGGCGCCACCGCAAAACTAAACGCTAAGCCAACAAATACAATCAAACTTAACTTCCACGCTAGACGCTTATTGATTGATGCCAACAATGTTTTTTTGTCACGAATACTCATTGCATTAAATCCGATGACTTATTTAGTGTAAATCACAAAAACATACAACATTATCGCCAATATGCCGATAGTCCAGCCAACCAATAAATTTTTCTTCTTTAGCTTATCTTTATTTTGAGCCATTTTTTATTCCATTTACTATTATCTAAAAGTACCAGTTCTTTGCTTTAGCTGCTTAGCGAGCAACTCACGTTGCTTTCTAGTCAAATAACGCCCCACTTCAATTTCTTTGCCATGCGATTGCAAATATAAATGCAACTCACCGTTGGGCAATTCATGTTGAGTCACCTTCACCCAATACGGGTTAATCTCATGCTGGCTGACGCTATCGCCGACGCATCGTTCAATCAGCATGCTATCGCCTTCTATGCTGATACTTTCATAATCAGCTTCGTGCTTATTGACATAATAAAAAGCATAAGTAAGCGCAGCTATTTCTAGGCCAAAAAATGGCAATATGGGCCATGCTCCGATAAAGCAAAAAGCAATACCAATAATACAAGGGATTATAATCAGCAAAATTATGACACGCTTCTTGCTAATAGCGCTTAAAGCACTATTAGGTTTAAACGTCACTTTAAAACTATTACATGCGTCTATATCAAATACAACCATCATGCCTCCACTGCACTTATGATTGTTTTAGTACGAAATAATTCACTATAAAAATACAAAAACAAACGCCACAAGGCTACCCTTGCGGCGTTTAGTAACGCTAATTTAAAACTATAGCCAGTACACGAAAATGAACAAGAATAACCAAACCACGTCTACAAAGTGCCAATACCAAGCAACCGCTTCAAAACCAAAATGGTCATGTGAATCAAAGTGACCTTTCATAACGCGGAATAGAATGATGCTTAACATAATGGCACCCATTGTCACGTGTAGGCCATGGAAGCCTGTCAACATATAAAATGTAGCACCATAAATACCAGTTTTGATAGTAAAGCCAGCTTCAGCGTACTCATGCATTTGAAGATACAAGAAGATTGCACCCAATAAAACTGTAAGCGCCAAACCAATTTTAAGTTGTGTGCGCTTGTTTTTCATTAAGCCCCAATGTGCCCAAGTTAAGGTGACACCAGATGTTAACAATATTAAAGTGTTGATTGCAGGCAAGCCCCATGGTCCCATAGCGGTAAATGTTTCTGTTAAGCCAGGACCAGATGTTGGCCAACCAGCAACGAAGTTTGGCCACAGTAGCTTAGCGTCTGCCAACCAAGGTACAGAGACATTACGCGCGTAAAACAACGCACCAAAGAAACCAAAGAAGAACATCACTTCAGAGAATATGAAAAAGCCCATACCCCAACGGAAAGAGAGATCCACTTGCTTGTTGTAAAACTTGCTAACACTTTCACCAATGACTTCTTTAAACCAGCCAAACAACAAATAAGCTAAAGAAATGACACCCGCGATAAAAATAGGTGTACCCATAGCAATTTTGTTAAGCATCATCGTAAAACCGCCAGCCATCAAAAAGAGCGATATCGACGATATCAGCGGCCAAAATGATGGACCTGGCAGGTAGTAGCTTTTAGTATTTTGACTCATCTTCATCCCTTAAATAATTTTTATTAATGCATTAATTATCTTATTTGACCTGTCGTTTTATTTAACTTGAGGTGGTGTTTCAAACGTGTGGAACGGTGCAGGCGATGCCACAGTCCACTCAAGGCCATGAGCACCTTCCCAAACTTGATTCGTCGCTTTTTCTCCACCACGA
The DNA here is from genome assembly GCA_031414715.1 of Methylophilaceae bacterium. Taxonomy (GTDB): domain Bacteria; phylum Pseudomonadota; class Gammaproteobacteria; order Burkholderiales; family Methylophilaceae; genus Methylotenera_A. Next base: position 5,051 of record JANNWI010000316.1, read on the forward strand.
ATACATTTAATCACAACATACAAGAACAGCAATTGGCTGATACCTAACGCAAATGCACCAACTGAAGAAATCATATTGAATTCTGCAAATTGTTGTGAGTAATCTGGAATACGACGTGGCATGCCAGCTAAGCCAGTAAAGTGCATTGGGAAGAATGTCACGTTAAAGGCAATCGTTGTTGTCCAAAAGTGCCATTTACCTAACGTTTCGTCATACATATGTCCAGTCCATTTTGGTAGCCAGTAATACACACCACCCATAATTGACATAGCCGCGCCAGAGAATAATACGTAGTGGAAGTGAGCTACTACATAATAAGTATCTTGTAATTGAATATCCACAGGCAGAATCGCACACACTAAGCCAGTTAAACCACCGATAGTGAACAAAAATACCACTGCAATTGAGAATAGCATCGGCGTTTCAAAGGTCATAGAACCTTTCCACATAGTTGCTAACCAGTTAAATACTTTCACGCCCGTAGGCACAGAAATTAACATAGTGCTGTACATAAAGAACAACTGACCTGCCACTGGCATGCCCGTTGTAAACATGTGATGCGCCCATACTACAAAAGACAGCACTGCAATAGCTGCTGTTGCATACACCATTGATGCGTAACCAAATAATGGTTTACGTGCAAAGGTTGGAATGATTGTAGAAAGGATACCAAATGCTGGCAAAATCATAATATACACTTCTGGGTGACCAAAGAACCAGAAAACGTGTTGGAACAATACTGGGTCACCGCCACCTGCTGCATTAAAGAATGTTGTACCAAAGTGACGATCAGTAATCAGCATGGTTAAAGCACCTGCTAAAACAGGCATTGCAGCAATGAGCAAATAAGCTGTAATTAACCATGTCCAAACAAACATCGGCATTTTCATCAGTGTCATGCCTGGGGCACGCATATTAAAGATAGTAGTAATGATGTTAATTGAACCAACGATCGAAGACACACCTAAAATATGTAATGCAAAAATTGACATATCCATCGACATACCAGCCTGTATGGACAATGGAGGATACATCGTCCAACCACCAGCAACTGCACCACCTGGTACGAAGATTGAAGCTACCAATAAAATAGCCGCAGGAATCAATAACCAGAAACTCATATTGTTAAGTCTTGGAAATGCCATATCGGGCGCACCTATCATCAACGGTACTTGCCAGTTAGCAAAACCTACGAAAGCAGGCATAATCGCGCCAAAAATCATAATCAAGCCATGCAAGGTTGTCAGTTGATTGAATGTTTCTGGTTGCACAAATTGCAAACCAGGTTGAAATAATTCAGCACGAATACCCATCGCCATGGCACCTGCAAACAAAAACATGGTAAAACTGAACCATAGATACATGGTACCAATATCTTTATGGTTGGTCGATTTGACCCAACGCATTATGCCCGTTGGGTGACCGTGGCTATCGTGCCCGTGGTCGTCGTGATGTGCTGCAGTGCTTG
>JANNWI010000317.1:0-13920 GCA_031414715.1 Methylophilaceae bacterium
CGTATTAAAACACTGACAATAAAATGCGAAGAAGGCGATGTTAGTTGCATGGATTATGAATAAAAAAGGGGCGAGAAGCCCCTTTTAAACATAGCAACTAAAGCTAAGCTTGCCTACCCAAAAAGTCTTTCGCTTTATCTACCCAGCTTTTGTTTTTTGGGCTGTGTTTGCCCGCATCGGCTTGCGTGCTGATATCAAATTCGCGCAGCATATCTTTTTGTTTTTCAGTCAGTTTGACTGGCGTTTCTACTACTACATGCACCATTAAATCGCCATGGTCAGATTGTCTTAACGGTTTAATGCCTTTTCCTTTTAGTCTGAATACACCACCCGTTTGGGTTTCTGCGGGTATTTTCATTTTAGCAGAGCCGCCTAATGTTGGCACTTCAATCTCGCCGCCTAGCGCAGCAGTGGTGAAGCTAATTGGCATTTCACAGTGTAAATTGCCACCATCCCTTTGGAATATTTCATGTTGTTTTAAGTGAACCACTACATACAAATCACCCGTTGGCCCACCATTCACACCAGCTTCGCCTTCGCCCGTTAAACGAATTCTATCGCCTTCATCCACGCCTGCAGGAATTTTAACTGACAAGGTTTTGTTCTGTTTAACACGCCCAGCACCGCTACAAGTAGGGCACGGGTCTTTCACCATTTTGCCGTTGCCATGACATTTTGGGCAGGTTTGTTGTACAGAGAAAAAGCCTTGCTGCATGCGTACTTGGCCGTGACCGCCGCATGTTGTACATGTGACAGGTTGCGTGCCAGGACGCGCGCCATTGCCTTTGCAAGTTTCGCAGGTAGATTGCACTGGAATTCTGATTTTGCTTTCTGTGCCTTTGGCAGCGTCTTCTAAGCTAATTTCCATGTTGTAGCGTAAATCTGCACCGCGATACACATTGTTACGTTGCCCGCCTGCTTGACGGCCGCCACCAAAGATATCCCCAAAGATATCCCCAAAAGCATCACCAAACCCTGCACCACCAAAGCCAGCACCAGCACCATTGCCACCGCCTTCAAATGCGCTATGTCCGTATTGATCGTAGGCTGCCCGTTTTTGGTCGTCACTTAACATTTCGTAAGCTTCTTTAGCTTCTTTAAACTGCTCTTCCGCTTTTGGGTTGTCTGGATTACGATCGGGGTGATATTTCATCGCTAGTTTGCGATAAGATTTTTTAATGTCTTCTTCAGATGCGTCGCGTGCTAAGCCTAATACTTCGTAGTAATCTCTTTTGGTAGCCATGGTTTTAAGTGTTAGTCCGTAGTCGTTAGTTTATAGTCCGTAACTGGTCGATTAGTGGATAGCTTATTACGCAAAAATCGTTAGTGCTGGCAAGCAACACTAACGACTAGCGACTATCTACTTACGACTGCTTTTAGTCTTTCTTCACATCTTCAAATTCAGCATCTACTACGTCGCCATCAACCGTTTTTTCGCCCTCTTGCGCTGGCTGTGCGCTTTGCGTATTGTTGGCAGCTTGTTCTGCCGCATATACTTTTTCGCCCAGTTTTTGCGCTGCTTCTGTCAATGTGTGGGTTTTGGCTTCAATTGCGTCTTTGTCATCGCTTTGTAATACGTCTTCCACATCTTTCAATGCAGTTTCAATGGCTGTTTTTTCAGCTTCGTCTAATTTATCGCCATGCTCAGCAAGTGATTTTTTCACGCTATGCACCATGCCATCTGCTGCGTTACGCGCGTCGACTAGCTCGCGATATTTTTTGTCTTCATCGGCATATTTAATGGCATCTTCTTCCATTTGCTGAATTTCAGCTTCGCTTAAACCACTATTCGCTTTAATGGTAATTTTGTTTTCTTTGCCTGTGGCTTTGTCTTTAGCGCTAACGTGCATAATGCCGTTGGCGTCAATGTCAAATGTCACTTCAATTTGCGGCATACCACGCGGTGCAGGTGGAATATCGCTTAAATTAAATTGACCCAGTGATTTGTTGGCCGATGCCATTTCGCGCTCACCTTGTAAAACTTGTATGGTCACCGCGTTTTGGTTATCTTCCGCTGTTGAGAACGTTTGTGCTGCTTTGGTTGGAATGGTGGTATTTTTCTTGATGATTTTTGTCATCACACCACCCATGGTTTCAATGCCCAAGCTTAATGGCGTTACGTCTAGCAACAACACGTCTTTCACATCGCCCTGCAATACGCCACCTTGAATCGCCGCGCCTACTGCCACTGCTTCATCTGGGTTAACATCTTTACGTGGCTCTTTACCAAAAATTTCTTGCACTTTCTCTTGCACTTTTGGCATACGGCTTTGACCGCCCACCAAAATCACGTCAGTGATATCTTCGATTTTTACGCCTGCATCTTTAATCGCCGTTTTACAAGGACCAACAGTACGCTCAATCAAATCGTCCACTAAACTTTCTAATTTTGCACGGGTAATTTTTACTACCAAATGTTTTGGGCCTGTCGCATCTGCCGTAATGTACGGTAGATTTACTTCGGTTTGGGTTGCGCCAGATAACTCAATTTTGGCTTTCTCAGCCGCTTCTTTTAAGCGTTGTTTGGCCAATAAATCGTTGCGTAAATCTAAGCCGCCATTTTCTTTTTTAAACTCATCGGCTAAAAAATCTATTAAACGGTTATCAAAATCTTCACCACCCAAAAACGTATCGCCGTTGGTGCTTAGTACTTCAAATTGATGTTCGCCATCAATGCTAGATATCTCAATAATCGACACGTCAAATGTACCGCCGCCTAAGTCATACACGGCAATTTTGCGGTCACCTTCTTGTTTGTCTAAGCCGAATGCCAGTGCAGCAGCAGTTGGCTCGTTAATAATACGTTTTACGTCTAAGCCTGCAATACGGCCCGCATCTTTAGTGGCTTGGCGCTGGCTATCGTTAAAGTAAGCTGGCACGGTAATCACTGCTTCAGTCACTTCTTCGCCCAAGTAGTCTTCGGCAGTTTTTTTCATTTTGCGTAAAACTTCAGCCGAAATTTGTGGCGGAGCCATTTTTACGCCGCGCACTTCTACCCACGCATCGCCGTTATCGGCTTTGGCAATAGTATAAGGCATTAGCTTGATGTCTTTTTGTACTTCTTTTTCGTCAAAACGACGGCCGATTAAACGCTTCACTGCGTACAGTGTATTTTTCGGATTAGTCACTGCCTGACGTTTTGCTGGCGCACCGGCTAAAATTTCGCCATCTTCTTGATACGCGATAATCGATGGCGTGGTGCGCGTACCTTCTGCGTTTTCAATCACGCGTGGCTTGCCGCCTTCCATCACGGCGACGCAAGAGTTTGTTGTACCTAAGTCTATACCAATAATTTTGCCCATGTTTCTGTTTCCTTTTTCAATCTTTAAAATTTAATCAACCTAAAATAAATCAATAGTTATTTGGTTGAAGTATGAATTTAATGTGGGGTAAGTTTTTATCTTTTCAATAGCCTTAATAATTTTAAGGCCATTATTTGGTAAACCTACTTTGCAACACTTATTTTGCTACCATCACCAATGCCGGCCTCAATACGCGCTCATTCAGCGTGTAGCCTTTTTGCAGCACCGTGGTTACGGTATTTGGCTCGCCAGCGCCTTCTAGCATGCTAATGGCTTGGTGTTTGTTCGGGTCAAACTTCTCGCCTATTGGGTTCACTTCGGCAATATTAAATTTCTCAAACACGCTGGCCAGTTGTTTAATGGTAATTTCAATGCCATCCTTGTAACTTTGCACATCGGTCGCCTCAATCAGCACCGCAGCATCTAAGCTATCTTTCACCGCCAATAACTCGTTACTAAATTTTTCTAGCGCAAATTTACGTGCCTTATCAATATCATCCATGGCGCGGCGGCGAATATTCTCACCTTCAGCTTTTACGTATAAAACGCTGGCTTTGGCTTCGGTTAAAGCGGCCTCAAGTGCCATGATTTTTTCTTCGGCAGTTTGTTCAGCCACGGTATCTAATTGCGTTTCTTGCGCCTTATCTTGGTCTTGGTTATTTTCATCTGCTTGCATGTGTTTTCCCCGTTTATTTCTAGTTAAGTCTTAATAACACTGTTAGGAATGTGGGGATGCCAATTTTGTTTTCAAGAGCCGCTATTATTTTTGTTTAAAGCGCGTTAAAAACGCCCGAGCAAAAAACAATGCTCTGTACCAGTCCTTGGCATCCCCATTCTCGCTAAGTGCTAAAGCACTAAGTCGAATGTGAAAGCCAATATCCATGAGGCTTGCAGAGCATCGAAATAAGATTGAGATATTATTGATGATTAAATAAGTGGTTTTAAAGCATCTAAAACTTCATCTACCATTGGTATTTTTGCAATACCGCCTAAGTTAATAGCAGGTTTAAAAGCGCCGCCCATTACGCCAGTTAGCACGGGGTTTGTGTCTGTATAAATGGCAATTGTTGGCACATTTAGCGCGGTGGCAAGATGAGATAATCCAGTATCGACACCAATTGCGGCTTTTGCATTGGCAATCACATTCGCAATTTGCGCAATATTTAATCTAGGTAAAACGGCGGCATTTTCTAGCTGATTCGCAATTTGGTTAGCGCGCGTAAATTCTGCATCGCTTGCCCACGGCAATGCTAAATTAAGGTTTTGCTTGGCTAGTTGTTTGCCTAAATTTACCCAATTTTCAACTGGCCAAAGTTTGCTATCGCGGCTGGTGCCATGTAAGGCAACAATATAGTTGTGAATATCAATGCTCTGGGAGCCAATATCCATGCGGTCTGCAGGTGCGCTGTTTGAAATATTAATTCCGTAATCAGGCGAATTTGTTGGTATTTCATAGCCCAAGCTCATCGCGCACAGCGCACGGTTGCGTGTTACCGCGTGTTGATTGTACGAAATCGCATATTTGCGTTCATAAAACTGGCTGGCAATTGGCTCGCGAATCGAATTTTTATCGTAACCATGTTTTAAGCCTTGTATGGTTGTACGCGCATGTTTGGTAATCACCGCGCTTTTTAGCAAACCTTGGCAATCAATCACCACATCGTAATTTGTTTGCTTGATTAATCGCTTAAATTGGCGAATTTCTGCCCAAGTTTGGCGACTAAAAAGTTGTTTTTTCCAGCGCCGCATAGCGACTGTGTAAACATTATTCACGCCCACATGCATGCGGGGAATATCGGCAAAAGCGTCTTCTACAATCCAATCAATTTGCGCATCTTGGGCATGTTGCAAAATATCGTTTACCACTGGTAAACAATGAATTATATCGCCTAGCGATGAGGTTTTAACAATTAAAATGCGCTGCATAAGTTGCATTTTCGCATACAATTTGGTTTTTGCTTTACTCAACACACCCAATTTAAATGCGCTTCGCTTTTATTATATTTAAGTACTTTCCATTCGGCGGTATGCAGCGCGATATGTTGCGCACGGCGAATGAGCTGGTAAAACGTGGCCACAGGGTGGAGATTTTTTGCTTAAGTTGGCAGGGCGATACGCCAGAAAATATTAAAGTACATGTGTTGCCACAAACAGGCTGGTTTAATTATCAGCATTACCAGAAGTTTATTGATGCGACTTTTAACTTGATTCACGCAGATAAATTTGGCTATAAATTTGAGTATGTTTTTGGCTACAATCGCATGGTTGGTCTTGATGCGCACTTTGCTGCCGACCCTTGCTTTATCGAGCGCGCGCATCAACAGCGTAGCTGGTTTTATAGGTTAACTCCACGCTATCAATGGTTTGCCGCTTGCGAAGAAGCTGTGTTTTCAAGTGAATCAAACACGCAAATATTAGCGGTTTCACTAACCGAGCAACCGCATTTTGCCAAATGGTATGGCACACAAATGGCGCGTTTTCATTATATTCCGCCATATTTGGCACCAGAGCGTTTTGCGTTGCAAGACAAGACTGCTATGCGTGCGCATTTGCGGAATACTTTTAATTTTGGTGCAGATGATTTTGTGTTTTTGCTCACCGGTTCTGGTTTTGCCATGAAAGGGCTTGATCGCGCGATTTTGGCATTGGCGGCTTTGCCCGCTGTGCTGCGAGCCAATACCCGTTTAGTGGCTGTGGGGCAAGATAATCCTAAACAATTTCAAAGCATGGCGAAAAAATTAGGCTTGGCTGGCAACGTGGTGGTTTCAAAAGGACGGCCAGATACTCCGCAACTGATGCAAGGTGCCGATGTTTGCGTGCACCCAGCCTATCGCGAAAATACAGGGCTGGTGATATTAGAAGGCATGGCCAGCGGCGCGCCAATGTTGGTAACGGCAACTTGCGGTTATGCGCAACATGTGGCGGATGCGAATGCAGGGCTGGTAAATGCATCGCTGTTTGTGCAAGCTAATTTTAACGCGCAATTTTTGCAAATGCGTGAAGCCAGCGCGGAACAAAAGAAAACTTGGTCACAAAACGGTTTAAGTTACGTGCAAAAAATTATGCAAGCTAATGATGGCAGCGCTGAAGCGGAAATTTTGATTAGGCTTGCTGAAGCTAAAAAGGCAAGCCATGTTTAAACAAATTTTACATGTACCAGAAAGTATCAAAGCGCATCTACAAGGTGACGTTTTTGAAGCCATGATGAGTTTGCAAGGTAAGGCATTTCGCGATGTGCCTGGCCGCAAAACCATGCGTGTCAATATTGGCGCAAAAAGCTATTTTGTTAAGCAGCATTTTGGCGTGGGCTGGCGCGAGATTTTAAAAAATCTCATTAGTTTTAAAATGCCAATTTTAGGCGCGATGACAGAAGTGGAAGCCATTAAAAAACTGGATACGATTGGCATCAAAACCACGCCTTTAGTGGCTTATGGTCAGCTCGGTTGCAACCCAGCAACCATGCAATCTTTTGTGATAACGGAAGATTTGGGCGACATTGTCTCGCTAGAAGAAATGTTGCAAGACAGCATAAAGTACCCGATACCGGATGAGTCTAAACGCTTAATGTTGACGGCGCTGGCTGATATTGCAAGCAGATTACACAGTGCTGGTTTGTGTCATCGAGACTTTTATCTATGCCATTTTGTGCTAAGCCGTCAAAACGCAGCAGCCCATCATTACGATTTACACTTAATCGATTTACATCGCATGTTGCAAAACCAATCGCCAAATGGAAATGCCGTGATGAAAGATATGGCAGGTTTGTATTTCTCAATGTTACAAAATGGCCTAGGTGCGCAAGATCTAGGTGCGCAAGATTTAAACCTATTTAAGCAACATTATTTGCCACAATCAGCTGCTTTTTGGGCAAAAGTAGAAACGCGCGCGAACAAACTATTTGCCAAATTTAACAGTACAAAGTTTCAACAACGTTTAGATAAAGAAAAAACAGCTATTCATTAACCTCATTAATATTTGCTTGCTTTTTAATCGCGTGATTTCTTACTTTGTAACGGTTATAACTCCACAAATATTGGCTTGGCTTTTGCATTATTTGCTGCTCAATCGCTGCATTTAATAAAGTGGTTGTTGCAATGCTGTCAATTTTTGTTAAATGAATATTAAACCCCATGCCATTTTCTAAGCGTTCGCCAAACGCCATGATGACAGTCGCGCCAGTTTTCTCCGCCAGCTTGCCAGCTAAGCTCATGGTATAGGCAGGTTTACCAAAAAAATCCGCCCATTCGCCTTCGCCAGCTTTGGGAATTTGGTCGGGCAAAATACCAATCGCCTCGCCACGTTTAAGCGCTTGCATTAGCTTGCGCACACCGCCTGCATTGGTTTCTGCTAATTGTACGCCCTTGCGTGCACGGCCTTGCAAGATTAAGCTTGTAAGCCATTTAAGTTTTGGCGGGCGATAAAGTACTGTAATTGGATGCTGATTACCATAAAAAATTGAAGTAATTTCAAAGCAGCCTAAATGCGGTGTTAAAAAAATGATGCCTTTAGCCAATGCTAGAGCATCTTTTACCAACTCCAAACCATGCACATGTTTTACCATCGGCAATAATTCAGACTCTTTTTTTTGCCAAATCATTGGTGTTTCTAGTATGGCTTTACCCAGTGATACAAAACTTTGGCGGGCGATTTCTTTTGCCTCTGCTGGGTTTTTAGCAAATTGGCTTTGCGTGATATTAGCTATAGCGCACCTTTTAGCTTGTGGCATGCAGTAAAAAAGCAGCCCGCCTGTAGCTGCACCCAGGCTATGTAATATGCGTAGGGACAGATAACTAAAAGGTTTTAAAATGAGTGACAACATTGTTGACAATTATACGTGATAAGCGCAAAACTTAATTCGCACCGCTTTAAGCTTGTCATGACTGTTATAATCGAGATTTTATTTATTTATTTATTCCATTGTTCCAGTCTAATCATTATCAACAATTATTTGCACAGCACGAGCTGGCTGATTTTGATGCCATTTGGAATCGAGAGATTGCATGGTTTGAGCCGCCGAATGAGCGCCGTGGTGGCTGGAGTGGTGTAGGTAAATTAATATTACCCATACAAAACGGCGAATTATTGACTGTATTTATAAAAAAACAGCAAAACCATGGCCGCAAAAGTTGGATGCACCCAATTATAGGTGAGCCCACATTTAGGCGTGAGTTTAAAAACTTATTATTTTTGGCTAACTACAATATTGGCGCCCCCAAAGTGGTTTATTACGCTGAAAACCATGCAGCTAAACAAGCCATTTTAATCACCGAAAACTTAACTGATTTTGTTGCGCTTGATACAATCAATTTAAGCCATTTTAGCGTTACACAACAACACAATTTAGTACAAAAAGTGGCGCTTGAAACACGCCGATTTCACGATGTGGGAATGGTGCATCGCGCACTTTATCCCAAACATATTTTTGTTAAAAATGCTGATGGTTTGCAAAATGGTACGCCTGAAGTAGCGTTAATTGATCTAGAAAAGGCACGTTTTTCACCACTGGCTTGGTATCGTGCCTATTTTGATTTGGCTGCATTTTCGAGGCATGCCAATGACTGGAGTGAAGGGAATAAATTATTGTTTATAAAAACTTACTTAGCTAAACAGCACTTAAATTTTTTTGATAAACTGCTCTGTACTATGATAAATAGTCGTGCGAATCGAACTTAAGCTTGTAAATGACTGACAAAAATTCAAAGTTTGCCATCGTAATGGTAAATTACAAAACGCTAGCGCTGACCAAGATTAGTTTATCGCTGTTAAAGCAGCATGTTGATGCTGGCTTATTACCAAAAGCCACCGAAATTTGGGTGGTAGATAATGATTCGCAAGATGCCAGCACCGATTATTTACGTAGCCTAGATTGGATAAAGCTAATTGAGCGCAAGCCTGTAGGGAAAGAAGAAGGTTTTGCTGCGCATGGTCACGCACTAGATTTAGTGCTGTCAGAACTTGACTGCCAATATTGTTTTTTAATGCATACCGACACATTCATTTACCAGCCACAAGTGTTTCAACTTTTGTTGGCTAGCTTGCAAAACAAATCTAACACGGTGGCAATTGGCTGCCTAGAGCAGCTTAATCGCGGATATTTGCGTAGTTATTGGCGTTTAATCTCGCGTTTTTGTAAGCATTATTCACGCCGCACAGTGCGATTTTTTGGTATCAGTTGGCGAGAGCCAAAGCCATACAAAGAACAATACATCAAAAGTTTTTTTGCGCTGTGGAATGTGCGATGGATGAAAGAAAATAGCCTCACTTTTTTTATGCAAAACCGCATTCCAGGTTATGCGCTGCAAGATATTGCGCTTGAAACTGGGCGCAGTATTGAGCATATTTCAGCCATGCAGCTGTTTAAGTATTTGGATCATGTAGAAGCTGGCACGGTAGGGTTAGTGGCGGGCTATGATGATATGAATAGGCGCATTAAACGCAAGCTTGAATTACTTAAAAAATATCAGTAAGCTATTTTTAATATGACTCAAAATAACATAGGATTTTTGCCGATTCAAACCCAACATGGTTTGCAGCTAGATGATGAAAAAGCGTATGAAATCGGACAAATGCAAATGAATGATTATGCATTTGCTGACCCATTTTGCCATGCGGTGATAAATGATTTTTTACCAGCAGATTTGGCTGAAAAAATATTACAGCACTTCCCAGTAGATAAAAAAGTGCACGATAAAATATACCAAAAAGGCTATGGCGGTCAGTTTAAACGCCAAATATTGCCAGCTGATTGTGATGAATTTACACGTAATTTGTTTGCATTTTTTAATTCTTCTACCATGCTTAAGTTTTTAGAAGGCATTACCAATATTCAAGGTTTGTTGCCAGACCCGTATTTTGCGGGTGGTGGATTCCATGAAATATCTACTGGTGGCTTGCTAGGCATTCATGCAGATTTTCGCGTTAATGAAGGGCTGCAGCTGATACGACGAGTAAATGTACTGATTTACTTAAATAAAAATTGGCAAGATAGTTACGGTGGTAAGTTGGAGTTGTGGCATAAATCCATGACGCACAAAGTAAAGGAAATTTCACCTATTTTTAACCGCTGTGTCATTTTTAATACCGATGCGGATAGCTTTCACGGCCATCCAGAGCCGTTGACAACGCCACCAGAGATTACGCGCAAATCTATCGCGCTCTATTATTACACAGCGCTACCTATTGCCAATGATACTGGTGAATCGCGTCATACTAATTACGTTGCGCGACCTAATGACACAGCAAAAAATATTGCTGATGCTAAGAAGCTAGCCAAAAAACGCGATAAACGCGCAAAAAAAATGTTTGGTGAAAATAAGAGTTGGTTTGCCCAAGTTAAGCAAAAAGTACAGCTGAAAATCAGAGATTTATTTTAAGTTAATTGAAATGTCTAATTTTTTGCATCAAATAGCCCAGCCGTGCGCAGCAAATGTTGAGTTACAGCTGGCCGACTTAACGGTTTTAAATTGCCAAAAAGTGGTTCGCGTTGTGCCGAATAAGCGCGTTGTTTGCCAAGCCTTGTGGCAATCAAAGCCCGTGTACGCCAAATTATTTTTTGGCACAAATGCCGCCAAGTATGCCGCGCGTGACGCAAAAGGTTCAAAGCAGCTGGCTGCAGCTAACATTGATACACCCGCATTGTTAGCACAAACCGAAACACTAGACAAAACTGCGCAAGTGCTCATTTTTGAGGCAATTGAGCCTGCAAATTCTGCAGAAGAAACTTGGCCTACATTAACATCGTTACAGCGTGGCGATTTGCTGAAAAAATTAGCGATTGAAGTCGGAAAACATCACAATGCGGGTTTAATACAAACTGATATGTATTTCAAAAATTTTTTAGTTGCTCATAATTGCATCTATACACTGGATGGCGATGGTATTCGACAACTTTCAGGTTTATTTAAATCACGTAACGCACAGCAAAATTTAGCGACGTTGTTTTCTAAAATGGATGTATTAGATAACGATTGGATTTATGACGGTTACAGTGCTTATTGCCAGCAACGCAATCTTAAAAATACACCATTGGACGCGGCCATAATTTGGCTACAAACACAAAAAATTCGTCGCCAAAAAGCAAGTCATTATGCGGATAAAAAAGTATTTCGTCAGTGCAGTGACGTAAATAGGATGCATTTTAAAAATTTGATTATGGCTAGCGCTAACACAGTCAATCAATCTGATTTGCCGCAGTCGTTAAAACAACTAAATGCTTATTTTATGCCTGAGAATTTGTTGAAAGATGGCAATACTTGCACTGTGGCTTTGGTTGATATTAATGGCCTGAAAGTTGTCATAAAGCGCTACAACATAAAAAATGTTTGGCATGGATTTACTCGTGCTTTCAGGCAAACACGTGCAGCCGCTTCTTGGGCAAATGCGCACCGACTTAAATTGTTAGGTATTGATACGGCACAACCAATTGCATTGATAGAGCAGCGCCCAGTTGGCTGGCTTGCTGGTGGTTTACGCGGCAGGGCGTATTTTTTAGCAGAATATATTGATGCGCCCGATGTGGCTGATTATTTTGCAAAAACGCAAAATAAAACAGCGCGCGCCCAAGCAGTTAAAAATATTGTTAGTCTATTTTATAAGCTGCATTTGCTGCAGATCTCACACGGCGATATGAAAGCCAATAACATCAAAATGCAAGGCGCACAGCCAGTGCTGATTGATTTAGATAGCATGCGGCAACACAGTTATGGCTATTTTGCGCAAAAAGCCCACATGCGCGATTTGAAACGTTTTATGCAAAATTGGCATAACCAGCCTGCCCTGTATAATGCATTTGTGAAAACATTTAAAGTGATGTATGACAATACTGGCGTTTTACAAAAAGCGGGTATTGACCAAAATAAAGAAATAAGTCATAAAGAGATAAGTGAATGATTGTATTAGGATTATCAGGTGCTTTGGGGCACGATGCTTCGGCGGCTATTTTAATTGATGGCAAAATTATTGCGGCGGCAGAAGAAGAACGTTTTATCCGCGATAAGCACGCCAAAAATAAATTCCCTTACGAAGCCGCTAAATTCTGCTTAGAACAGGCTGGTATTAAACCTGAGCAAGTGGATATTGTTGCGTTTCCTTATGGCGAAATCCCGCTTTCAAGCAACGCGCGTTGGCATTATGCCAAGCGTTATTGGTATGCGCCAGATCGTGCTTTGGATGCCATATTTAATGGCAACCGGCGCTTTCGTCGAAATCGCGATAAGTCGTTGAAATTGATGCAAGAATTAGGCTTAACTAATGCTAAATTTGTGCCAGTTGAACACCACTTAGCACACGCTTCTAGTGCCTACCATTTAAGCGGGTTTACCGAAAAAACCGCGATTGTTGGCATTGATGGCAAAGGCGAATACGCCACCACTTTTTTTGGCTATGGTGAGCATGGAAAAATCCACAAAATTAAAGAATTTTACGATCCAGATTCGCTGGGCGGTTTATATGGCGCCATCACCGAGTTTTTGGGCTTTGATATGCTAGATGGCGAATTTAAAGTGATGGGTATGGCACCGTTTGGCGATGCCACTAAGTATGACTTTAGCCGTTTGGCCAAGTTTGAAAATGGCGAGCTCATAATTAATACTGATTATGTCAATGTGGTCGGTTTGCGCCGTTATAAGGAAATTGGTTCTGATGGAAAATCAAAAGGTTACTACTTTACACAAAAACTCATCGACTGGTTGGGGCCAAAACGCAGCGGCGACGAGATTGACGACCCGTACATTCACTATGCTGCCAGCGTGCAAAAACTGTTAGAAGATTTAGCTCTGCAAATGATTGATTATTATTTGGGCGATATAATTAAAGAAACGGGCAAGGTTGCCATGGCGGGCGGCGTTGCTTTAAATGTTAAATTAAATCAACGCATTATTGCCATGCCGCATGTCAAAGAATTATTCGTGCAGCCGGCATCAGGCGACAATGGCACCAGCTTAGGCGCGGCGACTTATGCAGCGCATTTGGCGGGGGAAACCATCCATAAAATGCAACATGCTTATCTTGGCCCAAGTTTTAGCAGCGAGGAATGTATCGCGGCTTGCGAGGCGCATCCGAACCAGCCAATTTTTACCAAAGTTGATAATTTCCCGCAAAAAGCGGCAGAATTATTGGCCGCTGGCAACCCACTGGCATGGTTTCAAGGTCGTATGGAATTTGGCCCGCGCTCACTCGGCTGCCGAAGTATTTTAGGCGACCCCAGCTACCCAGGCGTGGCCGATCGCATTAACGCGCAAATTAAATACCGCGAACGCTGGCGCCCATTTTGCCCGAGTATGCTAGACACGGTGGCTGAAGATATTCTGCAAACGAATCACCCTGCGCCGTATATGACGTTTACCTTTGATGTCAATCCGGCATGGAATGCGCGCATTCCCGAAGTGGTACATGAGGACGGCACAGCGCGCGCGCAGGTGGTGACTCGTGAAACCAACCCAAGATATTACGAGCTGATTGAGCATTTAGAAAAGCTGCGCGGCAATGCAGTAGTGCTGAATACCTCACTAAACCGCCGTGGCGAGCCGATGATTTGCAGCCCAACTGACGCGCTGAATATGTTTTACGGCTGTGATCTAGAATATTTGATGCTGGAAGATATTCTAGTTACGAAATAACT
>JANNWI010000318.1:0-4337 GCA_031414715.1 Methylophilaceae bacterium
TTAGAAAGCACCACGTAGGTGAGGTTTAAACGCGCAAATTCGTATTGGTGCGGCAACGGATGTGCTAGTAAACCTGCCTCAGCAAGTCGCTCCAATAACCAATCATAGAATGGGCGTTGGTCTTCAAACTCCAGCGTGCATATGGAGTGGGTAATTTGCTCCAGCGCGTCCTCAATGGGGTGCGCAAAGGTGTACATGGGGTAAATGCACCATGTGTCGCCAGTGTTGTGGTGGTGCGCGCGGCGCACGCGATAAATGGCAGGGTCGCGCATATTAATGTTGGGCGATGCCATATCGATTTTGGCGCGTAGTACCATGCTGCCATCAGCCTGTTTGCCATCGCGCATTTCGCGGAACAGCTTCAAGTTTTCTTCTACGGTTCTATTTCTATAAGGCGAATCTTTACCCGCTTCAGTCAGCGTGCCACGATTAAGGCGCATTTCATCTGCAGTTTGTTCATCTACATAAGAATGTCCACCCATAATGAGCGCCTCTGCTGATTGGTACATAAACTCAAAGTAATCGCTGGCAAAGTATAAATTATTTTCGCCATCGTTTTCCCAGCCAAAGCCCAGCCAATTCACCATCTCGGTGATACTATCGACATATTCTTGGCTCTCTTTTTCTGGATTGGTGTCATCAAAGCGCAAATGGCAAATGCCACCATAGTCGCGCGCTAAACCAAAGTTAAGGCAAATACTTTTTGCATGGCCAATGTGCAAATAACCATTTGGCTCGGGCGGAAAGCGTGTACGAATTTTGGCAGTATCAATTTGGCCTGCGGCTTGGTGCGCCGCGCCACCTGGGCTGCCAGCCCATTTTTTAGTGGCGAATTTATTTTCGGCTAAATCGCGGTCGATAATGCCGCGGATAAAGTTAGAAGCTAGTGGAATTGGTTCTTTTTCTGACATGATTTATTTTCAGTTAATTTTCGCTTATTTTACACTGTAATTTTCGTCATGATGACGGAGTGTGTGTGGTAAATGCAGCCTATGTTAAACTTAAGTTAATGAGCAGCCTGACCTTTCCCATTTTAAATATACTTGCCGATGGCCAATTTCATTCGGGTGAGGCGCTAGCACAGCGCTTTAAAGTAACCCGCGCTACCATTTGGAACGCAGTACAGCACGCAGAAAATTTAGGCATAGAGATTTTCTCGGTGCGTGGTCGTGGCTATAAATTGCCACATGCCATTTCATTATTAGATAAAAATTTAGTGCTGCAAGCCATTGGCGAACAGCGTGCTTGGTTTACGCTAGAAGTGTTGGATGAAGTTGCCTCAACCAATACCTATTTAATGCAGAATAAACATGCGGCGCATGCCACTTGTGTGGCGGCACATGTGCAAACCAATGGTAAAGGGCGGCGCGGCAGAATTTGGGTTTCGCAGCTTGGCGCTAGCTTAACTTTTTCTCTACTTTGGCGTTTTCAATGTGGCGCAGCAGCGCTGTCAGGCTTAAGTTTGGCAGTTGGCGTGGCGTTAATACGCGCACTGCGTGATTTTGATATAAAAGCGGCACAGTTAAAATGGCCGAATGATGTGTTAGTACTAGAAGATTATACATCTGGGAAAAACACGCCTAAAAAACTGGCAGGTATTTTAATTGAGCTGCAAGGCGATTTAGAAGGCCCAAGTGCTGCGGTGATTGGTGTGGGCATGAATCTAAATCTGCCAAAAAATGTGCTGGAAAGTATTGATCAGCCAGCCATAGATTTAGCCAGCATTAATAGTGTCGATCAAAATAGGTTACTAGGAAATATGTTAAGGCATCTGGCCGATGTGTTGAGTGGTTTTGAGACGCTCGGGTTTGTTGGCTTGCGCGATGAATGGCTAAGTTACCATGCCTACGAAAACAAGCCAGTACGCATGTTGTTGCCAAACGGCACCGAGGTATCTGGTGTGGTAAAAGGGGTGGCAGAAGACGGTATTTTGCTGGTAGAAACGGCGCTTGGTTTACAGCGGTTTTCTGCGGGCGAAATTTCTTTAAGAGGCCCTAGTTTGTAAGGAATTGAATAATGTTATTAGTGATTGATATTGGCAATACCCGCACTAAATGGGCGCTTGCGGACGATAATGGCCATTTAACAGAACTAGAAGTTTGCATGAATGCAGATATTTCCAAGGCTAAATTTCCACTAAAGCAAGCATCTAAAGTGGTGATTGCCAACGTGGCAGGCGACGCTGTGGCGCAGAAAATGACGCAATTGCTAACATCGTTAACGCTACCGTTACCTGTACATTTTGTAACAGTCAAAGCGCAAGCATGCGGTGTTAAAAACAAGTATGCGGCTAATTTAGGCATAGATCGTTGGGCCGCGCTGGTGGCGGCTTGGCAGCATACTAAGCATGCGACTGTGGTGGTCAATGCAGGCACAGCAGTTACCATAGATGCGCTTGTAGAAGGCGTGTTTTTAGGCGGCAGCATTATGCCAGGTTTAGGCTTACTACGCGATGCGCTTAGTAATAACACCGCTTTGTTAAAAAGCCAGCTAAATGTAGGTGAGGGCGTGTTTGCCGAGTTTCCCGCCAACACGCCTGATGCGATAGAAACTGGCTGTTTAAATGCAGTGGTAGGCACGATACATTTAATGCAAAAACGTTTAGAAAAACGCAGTGGTTGGTTGCCAAAGCTGGTGATTAGCGGTGGTGACGCGCGCCACATTATGCAAGCTTTAAATGCCCAAGCTGCAAACACAGGCACAAAACAGGTTATCATAATAGATAATTTGGTGTTACAAGGTTTGGTATTGTTAGCTAAAGAACTGTAACAAAAAGAACAGTAAAAATAACAACAAGTCGTAAAAAAACATAAGTGTGAGAAGCGTAAGTTTGGGAAGTATAAGTTTGGAAAATATAGGTTTGGAAATTAGAAAATGAAATTATTAGTATGGTTATTAGTTCTGTTTAACGTAGGCTTATTGGTCTATTTTAATTTAGATATCATTGCGCCAAAACCAGCTTTAGCTGATCGGTCGATTAATCCTGATAAATTAAATATCTTAAGCAAAGCAGAGCTAGATGCGATGCCAGAAAAAGTAATAGCAGCAGTAGTAAATGTACCAGCACCAGCACCAGCTGTGCTGGAGGCTACTAATAGTTGCTATAAGTGGGGCAACTTTACTAAAACTAACTTACCCGCAGCGCAAGTAGTGTTGGTAAGGCTGGGCTTGCAAAGCAACATAAATCAAGAGAAAAGTGATAACGAAGACAGGCGTTTTTGGGTGTATTATCCACCGCTTAAAAGTGCGGAACTGGCACAAGAAAAGGCTGCCGAAATTAAACAGCTGGGTATCGATGAGCTATTTATTGTGCAAGATTCACAATGGCGCAATGCAATATCGTTTGGCTTGTTTCAAGATGAGCAATTGGCGAGCAACTTGTTAGGCGAGTTGCAAACAAAAGGCGTAAAAGGCGCTACTAAAGCGCTGCGCAGCCCAGGCAAATCACTTAGTAGCTTACTTGTTAAAAATGTCAATGCTGGTGCAGCTTTAGAGCTGCAAAAAATTAAACCTGAATTTGTGGGCACCGATATAACGCCTGCAGCTTGCCCAGCCTAATTTGCGACTAAAATTAGGCTTGGGTTAGCGTTTTTTGATGTACAAGTCGGTAATCGTGCCTTCTTTTATCTCTGCTGCAAAACAAATAGTTTCAGATAGTGTTGGGTGCGCATGAATCGTTAAGCCTAAATCATGTGCATCAGCACCCATTTCAATCGCCAATACCGCTTCTGCCACTAACTCTCCTGCATTGACGCCGACTATGCCCGCGCCAATCAACCGATGCGTTGTTTTGTCGAATATCAATTTAGTAGCGCCGTCGGTGCGGCCATTCGCCAATGCGCGGCCGCTAGCTGCCCAAGGAAATGATGCTTTGTCGATTTCTAAATTTTTTACTTTTGCTTCGGTTTCGGTGACGCCCACCCAAGCGATTTCTGGGTCAGTGTAAGCAACGCTAGGAATCACAGACGCGATAAACTCCACTTTATGGCCTGCAATCACTTCGGCAGCCACTTTACCTTCGTGCGTGGCTTTGTGTGCCAACATGGGTTGGCCAACAATATCGCCAATGGCGAATATGTGGCTCACATTTGTACGCATTTGCTTATCTACCGCAATAAATCCATGTTCATCTACATTGACGCCAGCCAATTCTGCGCTAATATTTTTACCGTTAGGTTTGCGGCCAATTGATACTAACACACGGTCGTACATTTGCGCTTCTTTTGGCGCTTCTTCGCCTTCAAAAGAGACATGAATGCCATCTTTTTTGGCTTCTATTTTTGTGACTTTGGTACTTAGCATGATGCTCTGGAAGCGAGCATCCATGCGCTTTTGCA
>JANNWI010000319.1:0-4414 GCA_031414715.1 Methylophilaceae bacterium
TGCGTCAGACGGCGCAGTTGTTTTAGTGAGCATTGATTTTGATGAGCCAGATTATGCAGAAAGCTTGCACGAGCTACGTCAATTAGTGACTTCTGCAGGCATGCAAGTGCGCGCCACCATTGAAGGTAAGCGTAGTACGCCCGATGCAAAATTATTTATAGGCAGCGGCAAAGCCGATGAGTTGAAGCTGATGCTAGAAGCTAGCGAAACAAGCTTAGTCGCTTTTAACCACGATTTAAGTCCTTCGCAGCAGCGCAACTTAGAGCGTTTTTTGCAAGCCAAAGTACTAGACAGAACTGGTTTAATTCTAGATATTTTTGCGCAGCGTGCAAAAAGCCATGAAGGTAAATTGCAAGTAGAGCTGGCACAGCTAGAGCATTTATCCACAAGACTAGTGCGTGGCTGGACCCACTTAGAGCGCCAAAAAGGCGGTATTGGTGTACGTGGTGGCCCTGGTGAGAAACAATTAGAGCTGGATAAGCGCATGATTGGCGTACGCGTTAAACAATTACGCGAGAAGCTTACCAAGCTTAAACTGCAACGCAGCATGCAGCGTAAATCGCGCAAACGCGGCAATGTCATGACCGTTTCATTGGTGGGCTATACCAACGCGGGCAAATCAACGCTATTTAATCGACTAACGCAATCGGGCGTTTTAGCAGCTGACCAGTTATTTGCCACGCTAGACACCACCTCGCGCAAGCTATATTTAGGTGATGTGCAATCAGACTACGATGAAAACGGTCAGTATTTGGGGCATTCTGAAGTAGTCATGTCTGACACAGTTGGTTTCATTAAGCACTTGCCAACTACCTTAATCGAAGCATTTGGTGCAACCTTAGAAGAAGCCGCACAAGCTGATTTATTACTGCACATTGTTGACGTTGCTAGCACTAATCGCGATTCGCAAGTGGCACAAGTCAATAAAGTATTACAAGAAATTGGCGCTTCTAATATTCCGCAAATATTGGTACTAAATCAAATTGACCGATTAGAAAATCATCTGCTGAATGACGGTATAAATATTGGTGCAGGTTATGAACGAAATGAATATGATAAAATCTACCAAATACGCGTTTCGGCCAAAACAGGCGCAGGTTTAGAGTTTGTTCGCTTGGCTTTGGCAGAGCATCAACAGCTGTTAAAAAAATTAAGCACTGAAGAAGGTGCCTACGTGTCAATGTGATTGAATGTGTCTATATTAATATGTGTATGTCAATTGAAAGAAAAGTTCGGAGTAATCGATGATTAAGTTTCCAGCATTTAAATTTCCAGGCTTTGGCCAAAAAAACAATGAAGGCCCGCCCGATTTAGATCAGGTTATGCGTGATATTAGCCAAAAAATCAACAGCTTATTTGGTAAAGGCAATGGCGGTAACAATACTAATCGCCCTGTAGATGGTAAAGATTTCAGTGTGCCGATTGCACCGATTTTGGCGATTATTGCGGCGATTTGGTTAGCAACAGGTTTTTATATTGTCGATCAAGGTTCTGTGGGTGTCGTGCAGCGCTTTGGTAAATATATTAACAGTACTGAACCTGGCCCACGCTGGCATTGGCCTTATCCAATTGAATCGGTCACGGTGGTGAATATGGAGCAAGTGCGTCGCTTAGAAGTGGGTTATCGCAGCACTGGTGAAGGTTCTGGCAGCAAACAAAAAGTGCCGAACGAATCATTGATGTTGACTGAAGACGAAAATATTATCGACATGCAAGTGGCGGTGCAATACAAGCTTAAAAATGCAGTTGATTATGTATTTAGTAATCGTGACACAGACAAAGCGGTGATGTCGGCAGCGGAAACGGCAATTCGTGAAGTGGTGGGTAAAAGTAAGCTAGATGACTTACTGCAAAAGGGTTTGCCAGATACGTCTTCTAATATGCAAGCGATTTTAGACAGCTACAAAACGGGCATTCAAATCACAAGCGTATCCCGTCAAAAAGGTGCGGCACCAGAGCAAGTAAAAGAAGCATTTGATGATGTAAACCGTGCAGGACAAGATTATCAACGCCAGATTAACTTAGGTCAGGCTTATGCAAATGATGTGATTCCTAAAGCGCGTGGTAATGCTTCGCGCTTGGCGGCTGAGGCAGCGGGTTACAAGCTAAAAGTAGAATCTGAGGCTAACGGTAATGCTAGCCGCTTTGACCAAGTGTTAACGCAATATAATAAGGCACCAGAAGTGACTCGCCAACGTTTATATCTAGATGCACAAGAGCAAATTATGAGCAACACTAGTAAAATTATAGTCGACCAAAAAGGCGGTAATAGCATGCTGTATTTGCCGCTGGATAAATTGATGGAACAAACACGTTCAGGCAACGCCAGTCAGGCTGCAACAGCTGCTGCCAATGCAGCAAGAGAAGAAGAAACAGTTAGCGAAGATACTCGTGGCTTATCGCGTGATCGTTAATTTAGAATAGCAAAGGTAGAAAATACATGAAAAATATTGGGTTAGGTGTCATTGGCCTATTTGCGGCTTTAATGCTGCTTAGTATGTCGGTGTTTGTCGTTGATCAACGTGAATACGCACTGGTATTTAGGTTGGGTGAAATTGTTTCAGTTAAGAAAGAGCCAGGCCTTTATTTTAAAGCGCCATTAGTCGACGATTTGAAACGGTTTGAGAAACGTATCGTAACGCTTGATTGGGAGCAGCCAGCCGAGATCGTCACCAGCGAAAATAAAACCATGACCGTAGATTCGTTTGTGAAATGGCGCATTATCGATCCTGTTAAGTATTACGTATCGGTAAAAGAGGGCGGCGAAGCCGCTGCCGAAGATAGGCTTTCACAAGTGGTTAACTCTGGTTTGCGCGATGAGTTTGGTAAACGCACTGTGCGTGATGTGATTGCAGGCGAGCGCGGTGCCATTATGCGTAGTGTAAAAATATCGGCAGATAAAGAGGCGCGTCAAATTGGTATTCAGGTAGTCGATGTACGCTTAAAACGGGTTGATTATTCGGAAGATATTTCAAAATCTGTTTATGATCGCATGATTGCTGAACGTAAGCGTATTGCCAACCAATTGCGTTCTGAAGGCTCTGCAGCGTCTGAAAAAATTCGCGCAGATGCTGACAAGCAGCGCGAAGTGATTATCGCGGATGCTTTCCGTGATGCGCAAAAAATGAAGGGTGAGGGTGATGCCAAAGCGGCAGAAATTTACTCGACTGCCTACGGCAAGAACCCAGAGTTTTATGCATTTTATCGTAGCCAAGAAGCCTATAAAAATAGCTTTAAAAGTAAATCGGATGTGATGGTGTTAGATCCAAGCTCTGAGTTCTTTAAATACATGCGTGGTTCAAAGTAATTGGTTCGGTAGCGGTTGGGAGTAAGCTTGAAAAGCACAATTTTATTGGCATTTGGCTTAATGCTGGTGTTTGAAGGTTTGCTTCCATTTATTGCACCACAAACTTGGCGTGAAACCTTTAAACGCATGATAGAACTTAAAGATGGTCAGCTTCGTTTTGTTGGTATTATCTCTATTGCTGGTGGATTATTGCTGATGCTATTCGCATAATCTGCTTAATCTACGACTTTAAAACCGTCATAGATTCTAAAATGTAAGTCTCCAAAACTTAAGTCTCGAAAACTCAAGTCTCTAAAATTCGTGTCTTTAAAATTAAAGTCTTACGCCAACGGCTAGCGCCAACTGTTAGCTTTGCTTGTATAATACAGGCTATGCGTAACTGGTTACTTCCCGAATTTATTGAAGACGTACTGCCGACAGAGGCTGCACGCATCGAGCAACTGCGCCGTCATTTGCTCGATTTATTTAATGTGCATGGCTATCAATACGTCATTCCACCCACCCTAGAATATTTAGAATCACTGATTACTGGCACTGGACAAGATTTAGATTTAGCCACTTTCAAAGTGGTTGATCAACTCACTGGTCGCCTAATGGGCATTCGTGCTGACATGACACCACAAGCGGCGCGTATTGATGCGCACATGCTGAATATGGAAGGTGTTTGTAGGCTATGTTACGCCGGTACCGTGTTGCGTACTAAGGCAGATGGTCTTGCGCGTACAAGAGAGCCTTTGCAAATAGGTGCTGAGTTATTTGGCCACGCCGGCATCGAAAGTGATGTTGAGATTCAACGTTTAATGATTAAAGCTTTACAACTGCTCGGCTTAGAAAAAATACATATTGATTTTAGTCACGTTGCGATTTTTGAAAGCTTGGTAAAAGCGGGCAATATTGATGTTGATTTAGAACAAGCCTTATATGGCGCTTTGCAAAGTAAAGATAAAGCGGCAGTAGCAAGCTTGGCAAAAGATTTGGATGCGCCAATTCAGCAAGCTTTGCTCAGCCTAACTGAGCTAAATGGCGATATAAGTGTTTTAGACAAAGCGTTAAAAACACTGCCTGAATTGCCAGAAATTGCGCAGGCGTTAGCTAATTTTAGTGCTG
>JANNWI010000320.1:0-3115 GCA_031414715.1 Methylophilaceae bacterium
GTGTTGCTAGTTTTAAAATCGCATCTGCCGTTGGTGTGACTTCAGCCATTATTTTAGTGACATTTTGCGCATAAATACCACTTAAATAATGGCTGAAGTCACACCAACGGCAGATGCGATTTTAAAACTAGCAACACCTACATTTTTGGCAGGTTTAGCCAAGCCAGCCAGTGAAGCCGCGCCGATTTATATTCGTAACCGCGTGGCACTCACCACCATTGAACGCGAGCAAGGACAGCGACTATGAGCGCACAACTGAAACCGAATTTATCGCTTCGGCCAATGCAGATGGATGATTTAGATGCGATTATGCAAATTGAACCGACCATTTATAGCCACCCGTGGACGCGCGGCAATTTTAGCGATTCGCTCAATTCTGGTTACAGTGCTTGGGTGATGCAAGAAAGCGCTGTAAAAAATAGTGAAATCATCGGTTACGCGTTAATGATGATGGTGATGGATGAAGCTCATTTGCTGAATTTAAGTATTGCCAAACACCGCCAAAAACAAGGTTTAGGACGCTATTTGCTAGAGCATATGATTGTGCTTGCAAAGCGCCACAAGGCCGCCAATATGTTTTTAGAAGTGAGGCCAAGCAATATTTCGGCGATTGCTTTGTATGAAAACATGGCCTTTTGCGAAATGGCCGTGCGCCGTGGTTATTATCCTTCTGATCCAACCATATCAAAAACAGTCCGTGAAGATGCAGTTTTAATGGGGTTGGCCTTATGAAAGTGGCTTGCATGATGAAAGCAGTAGTTTAATGATAACACGTGAAGACGTGTGGCGCGAACTAGAGTTGCTGCCAATGTGGCAGCTGCGCGTGCCAGTGGTATCGATACCTATTCAAAACATACAAAACATACAAAACATTGAGGTAATGGCGACTGCCATAGCAGAAATACCAGTCGTAGAAGTCTTACCAACTACCAGCGAAAATCAAACTACCAGCCAAAATATTGCGCCAATAGCTTTTGAAATGACACTTTCACAAGATAAAAAATGGGCATTTATATATAAGCTTGCAGACCGCATGGATGCTGCCTCGCAGAGCATATTATTGAGCAATATTTTGCAGGCTTTATACATTGATAAACCGGTGAAATCTCAACTACAAAATCTTACAGAAAACCCCCTTACAGAAATTAGTACACAAGTGATTGTGGCAATGGGTGAACCTGCTGCGCAAGCACTGTTAAATAGTCAAGACTCCATTGAAAACTTGCGCGGAAAGGTACATACGGTTGCAGGTTCAACAGTGGTTGCCACTTATGATTTAGCGCATTTACTGGCCAAGCCACTCGACAAAGCTAATACTTGGCAAGATTTGTGTTTGGTGCGCAATTTGGTTGATGCTTTGCCTTAATTATTATTAACATTCGCTATCAATGTAAGCCTTGCAAAGTTAAGAATAAACGCCATATACTACTGATGAAAGTTTTAAATTTTAAGGAGAATAATATGAAAACTTGGATAAAATTATTAGCGGTTGCCAGTTTGGCTTTTGCGTTGACTGGGTGTGGTTATAACGCGTTTCAAAGCTTAGATGAAGAAGCTAAAGCCAGCTGGTCTGAGGTGTTGAATCAGTATCAACGGCGTGCCGATTTAGTGCCCAACTTGGTTGAAACCGTTAAAGGTTATGCCGCGCACGAGCAAGAAGTGCTGACCGATGTGGCCAATGCGCGCAGCAAAGTGGGCAGCATGCAAGTGACACCAGAATTGTTGAATGACCCAGAAGCATTTGCCAAATTTCAAGCGGCACAAGGCCAATTAACAGGTGCATTATCTCGTTTAATGGCGGTGGCAGAAAATTACCCAAACTTGAAGGCTGACCAAGGCTTTAGAGATTTGCAAGCGCAGCTAGAAGGTACCGAAAATCGTGTGACTGTCGCGCGTAATCGTTATATTGAAACCATTAAAGATTACAACATTGCCGTGCGTAGTTTCCCTAATAACTTAACAGCGATGATGTTTGGCTATAAAGCGAAACCGACATTTACCGTTGAAAACGAGAAAGCCATTTCAACAACGCCTAAAGTCGATTTTGGTGATAAGAAATAAGCTTAAATTTTAGCTAATTGCTGTGTATATTTATACAAACACTGGCCTCTACCAGTTCTTGGCATCACCGCAGAATATACCAGCTAAAGCTGGTTATTCATGCGCGAAAGCCAATATCCATGCGGCTTGCAGGGCAGTGGTTTTGGCAGCTTTTCTGCTGTTTTCACATGTCGTATTAGCCGCGCTGGTAGAAATTCCCAATCTTTCCAGCCGCGTTACCGATTTAACGCAAACTTTATCTCCAGACGAGCAAGCGCAATTAGAGCAAAAATTAGCTGCGTTTGAAGCCAAAAAAGGCAGCCAAATTGCGTTGCTAATTGTACCGACCACGCAGCCCGAAGAAATAGAACAATATGCAATCCGCGCAGTAGAAAAATGGAAAATTGGCCGTGAAAAAGTCGACGACGGTGTATTGCTATTAATTGCCAAAGACGATCGTAAAATTCGCATCGAAGTGGGTTATGGGCTGGAAGGTGCGATTCCCGACTTATACGCCAAACGTATTATTAGTGAAGTGATAGGCCCAAAATTTAAACAAGGTGATTTTTATGGTGGGCTAGACGCAGGTGTCGATAAAATCATCGGCTTGGTCGACGGAGAACAACTGCCTGCGCCAAGCAACGCCCAAGCCAGTGGCATGGGTTTAATGGATATGTTGCCAATATTGCTATTTGGCGGCTTAATAAGTGGCCTATTTTTGCGCAGCATGTTCGGCACGTTTTTTGGCAGCGCGCTCAATGGCGGTTTGGTAGGTGGCGTAGTCACTATACTAGGCGTGGCTTTGAGCGGTGCAGCGGTATTGGGCGTGATTGCATTTTTTATCACCATGATGTTGGGCGGACGTGGTATGAATGGCTACAGCGGTGGCATTCCCATGGGTGGTGGCGGCTGGTCTGGCGGTGGCAGCTCTAGCAGTTGGGGAGGTGGCGGCGGCGGCTTTGGCGGCGGCGGAGCGAGTGGAGACTGGTGATGAACAAAACAAATCCACTCATTCGCTTTGTTAAACACATGTTTAGCCATCCGTGGCAGGTTAAGCGCCGCTTTTCGGTAGAAT
>JANNWI010000321.1:0-2722 GCA_031414715.1 Methylophilaceae bacterium
GCGCTTATTATGCCAGCCGCCTTTGATATGATTTGGCATAACCGCACCAAATAACAACACAAAAAAGTAAGCGGAAAAACCATGCGCAACCAAAATACTATGATTTTCTAGCGATAAGGCTTTTATATCAAACTCATGCGCCAACAAATACATAACGCCTGAAACGGCACAAATAATAAAAATGCTGTGTGTGCTAATTAGTTGCCAAAACGGCAAATGTGCAACGCGACTTCTCTTTTTATAAAACATTTTTATTTAGCGTAGATTTTTTAAAGCCACATCATACAAAGTTAATACGCGCTTTACGCCATCGGCCAAATGCTTGCATGAAAGCGTAGCACCAGAGATGTTATCTATCCCTTTATCTAGCTTAAAGCTTGCGCTTGCATTTTTACCCACAAATTGGCCACGCCAGCTAGCCTCGCGCACTTGGTAACCATATGTTTCACGATAATCCATAATATCAATCATACGAACAGTGCCGTCTAAATTGATACCTACGGCATAGGTAATAAATTCGTGCTTACCATACACTTCATCCACCACAAACCAGCCAACTAATTTATCTGCTTCTAACACTTGCCAGATGCGTTTATCTGGAATTGGTGTACCTGTACTTGATGAGTTTTTAATTTTGCTGGCTTGATCGCTACTCAAGCTGACAGGGTTAAGTTTGAAACTATCAGCATCTTGAAAAATAGCTTTTTGCGCCTGCTCTGCTGTGTAAAACTGCTGCGCGCGGCTATTAACTGAAAAGCTAAATAACAATAAAAAAGATAAAGTGATAAATTGGTTGGTTTTTTTCATGTTGGCTTAACGCTTTATTCTAAGGCATTGCTGACAGATAATTATGTTTTTATTAGTAAAAAAGCGTTTAGTCATAAACCACTAAACACTTTAATATTTTTTCGATATTAAAAGTTATAACCCAATTTCAATCTAATTTCTCGTCTTTCGTGCTCAGCTAAATGTTCAATTCTATCTTCTGCATGTGGTGCACCCACAATATTATCCATATAGGTTAATGTTGCCCAATATTTTTCGCCACCCCAGTGAATATTTGGACCTAAGAAAATCGCATAATGCTCGCGATCAAATTCATGACGCCAATCTGGGTACTCTGAGTGATAACGCATTTCACCACCTGCCCACCAATTCGGTGCAAACCGGTATGATAAGCCACTGGCCACTTCAACTTCTAGCTCATCCTCCCAGCTTTGCCCCGCGCCTTCAAATTTTCGGCGTTCAGCCTCCAAAGTTAAGTTAGTTGCCCATAATAAAGTGTCGTCCAAAAAGTTTTTTTGCAAAATCAATTTGGCCTCTAATGAATATTCGTCTTGTTTTTCACCTGAAATTTTAAAACGATTGTTGTAGCCTGGCTCAATATACAAAGACAAACCGATTGGGTCTTTATAACTAGAAAGTAAATTCCATTTTAATGAAGCTTTAACGCCAGTTAGTCCAGAACGGTTGTTATCTGGATATTCAGGGTCACCATTTTCATCCAACGGCGCAGAACCTTTAATGCTATGCGAGCTACCTAAAACATAGACACTGCCTTGTAAGCTATCAGTGATTCCATGCTCTAACTCAAGCTGGTAATCTTGTGCATTGTACTTACCGTTTTCTTTATGACGTCTATCAGTTCCCCATAAATACAACTCTGACTGCCCTTTTGGCAAAGTGTCTGCTCCGTAAACATAACCCCAATTATTTTCATCCGCTTGCGTCACAAGTGGATTCAATAATAGCAACCCTGCAAAATACAACATATATAAATGCTTAACTTTATTCATTTTCACTACCCAATCAAATCTTAATGGTAATGATAACAATTATCGTTTACAAAGTAAATGTCTTTGTTTATGCGCGTTTACTTGTCACTGTGTCCTAAGTCGCGCGATGGCGCTACGATATCGCGAACCAATTGCTTCAACTCTTTTGATTCTGGAAAACGCCCTGCTTGTTTACGACTAAACAACACGGTCCCATTAAGCCGCACCTCTAAGATGCCGCCAGTGCCTGGTATCAAATTGACGCCTGCTAAATCGGCCTCAAACGTAGTCAGCAGCTCTTGCGCCAGCCACGCAGCGCGCAGCAACCAGCGGCATTGTGTGCAATATTCAATTTCCACTTGGTGTTTAGCCATGTTTTTCCTTAAACAATCTGCGCTTTAGGCTATTAAAAAAACTTGAAATAGCGCAAAATGAACCTATTATCTTATTGTAAGCTCATATGTGAGTTGAAGCGTTAAGCTTACAATATCTATCATTTATAGTAAAAGGATGTGCATGCGGTCTACTTTCCAAAAATTTGGTCTTATCGGTTCTGGTGTCATGATTGGCGTATTAATTAGCCTTAACTTTTCTGTGCTGGCCGAAAAAATCACCACATCGCAATTACCCATTGATGATTTACGCGTATTTGCCGAAGTATTTGGCAAGGTTAAAAGCGATTATGTAGAAACTGTTGAAGACAAAAAACTCATTAATGAAGCCTTAACTGGCATGCTATCCGGCTTAGACCCGCACTCTACCTTTATGGATGCGGATGCTTACAAAGATTTGCAAGCAGGCACGCTAGGTGAGTTTGGCGGCTTGGGCATAGAAGTGGCGATGGAAGAAGGCTTGGTAAAAGTGGTAACGCCAATTGAAGACAGCCCTGCCTATAAAGCTGGTCTTAAAAGCGGCGATTTAATTAGCAAATTAGACGACACGCAAGT
>JANNWI010000322.1:0-2068 GCA_031414715.1 Methylophilaceae bacterium
CTAAACTTTAAATTAAAACAATCGCCAAATAAGTTAAATACATCGCACCATTTACCAGTAGGTGCCACACTCTAATACCGCCTTTGGCCATTAAATAGCGCAACCAAACTGCCGCTAGTAGCGTAATAATAATGCCCCACAACACCTCTTTACGCGGCTCCCACGGCGTCAGCATAATGCCAATCGCTGGCAATAGCGTACCTTGAAACACCATTGCACCTGTAATATTACCAAATGCCAGCGTGTCTTTACCTTTACGTATCCACAAAATACTATTCACTTTTTCTGGCAATTCAGTTGCAATCGGAATAATCAACAACGACAACAGAAGCGCAGAAATACCAACAATAGCAGCCACGCCTTCTACTTGATTAATAAAGCCTTTAGCGCCAAATATCAGCAAACCTAAGCCCAATAACATTTGAATAACCACCACTGCCATATTGTTTGGTAAACCCAATTTACATAAAAACATATCACTTTCTGCCTCGGTGGCATGACCCTCCTCCACCAGTGCTTTCGATGCCCGAATAGTCATCATCACATAGACAAAATAAATCAGCACCATACAAGCACCAATGCCGCCGCGCACAAACGCTTGCTCGTGCGGCACATACATGGCTATAGCAGCTACTGCAAATGCAAAAATAAAAAAGTTTAAATCACGTAGTAAGCCAGTACGCTCTGGCCTTATATGGCCTTGTGTACCACGACGTTTCCATACTGAAATCGCCATCAGCGATAATGACAGCGTAGCTAACATCAGTGGCGCGCCTAATATGGCACCAACACCAATATCATGGCCAGCACCCGCTGTGCCGGTAGCTGAGGTGTAACTAAAAATCGCTAATAAAGGCACCAAAGTTTCTGGCAAAGCAGTGCCAACCGCAGCAAATATAGAGCCCGTTACACCCTCTGAAATGCCGAGTTTTTCTCCCAAATGCTCAAGCGCGTTAGTAAAAACCTCCGCCGCAATTAAAATTACCACCAACATCAACAAAAGCTGCACAAATATCATGGATTTACCTTTACAATTAACTTACTAATAATCAGAATTTTAGCCGATAACACACCAAACTGCATGCCGACAAGTGAATTAAAAAATCAGCCTTACCAAATAGATGCAGATGGCTTTGTGAAAGAAGTAGTACAACTTGCCTCTCCAAATTTTGACATACGCCCAAACAACTGCACAATTGATTTAATTGTGATTCACAACATCAGCCTACCACCCAATGAATACGGTGGTGCTGGAGTAGTGCAATTATTTACTAATCAACTTAACCCCAACGAACACCCTTATTATGCCGAGATTTATACGCGTAAAGTGTCATCGCATTTTTTTATTCGGCGCGATGGTGAGTTGATGCAGTTTGTATCTTGCTTGCAACGCGCATGGCATGCTGGTGTGTCAAGTTGGAATCATCGGGAACGTTGCAACGATTTTTCGGTCGGAATAGAGCTTGAAGGCAGTGACTTTGACGCATTTGAAGCCGCTCAATACTTAACGCTTAAAAAACTAATTACTTGTTTAAAAAGTAACTACCCAATTCAACATATTGTTGGGCACTCAGATATTGCGCCAGGCCGTAAAACCGACCCAGGACCTTATTTTGACTGGCAACAAATTACTAGCGATAACAATTAAGACTTAAATTAAAACACTAAAGACTAGCTTATGCAAAAAACTCTTAACTACTTGCTCATCGGCCTACTAAGCGCTATTTTATTGGCTTGTGGGGCGAATGATGAAGGTACAGCGAAAAGCGGTGATAAGAAAGATGTTAAACCCACTTTAGTGACGGTGGCGCAGGTAAAAAACCAAGCGGTTGAAACCACAGAAACCGCCATAGGCTCGCTAGAAGGTTTAATTGACCCAACTGTGGCATCTGAGTTAGCCGCTCGCGTAGTTAAAGTACATGTAAGCCCTGGCGATACCGTTAAAAAAGGTCAGTTAGTTGCCACTTTAGATGCCGCTGATTTTGGTATGCAGCGCAATGAACAGCAAGCCGAGGTAGCGCGTGTACAGGCGCTGATGGATAACCAAGCAAAAATTGTGGCGCGTAAC
>JANNWI010000323.1:0-4358 GCA_031414715.1 Methylophilaceae bacterium
ATTAATCGTTAGTTCTGTACTGCTTACATTTGTATTGGGCGGTTGCGCTAATATGACAGAGACACAAAAAGGCACAGCCAAAGGCGCTGCTATAGGTGCAGGCGCTGGTGCGGTGGTGGGTGCGGTGGCGGGTAAAGGTAAGGGTGCAGCGATTGGCGCAGTGGTGGGTGCAGGCGTAGGTGCAGTTGCTGGTAATGTTTGGACTAAGCGTCAAGAAGAGCAAAAGCGCCAAATGGAAGAGGCGACTGCGGGTACTGGTGTTGCTGTAACGCAAACAGAAGATAACCGTTTGAAATTGGATATTCCAAGCGATATTTCTTTTGCTGTGGGTCGTGCAGATATTCAGCCAAATTTTAGAGGCGTTTTAGATACGTTTGCCTCAGGCTTAGTCAGCAACCCTGCCAGCAATATTACTGTGATTGGACACACTGATAGCTCTGGTTCTGATGCGGTAAATAATCCATTATCGGTAAACCGTGCTGCCAGTGTGCGCAATTACTTGGCAACTCGCGGCGTTATTACAAGTCGTGTGACGATTGATGGTCGCGGTTCGCGCGAGCCGTTGATGACTAATGATACCAGTGCAAACAAAGCAAAAAATCGTCGTGTTGAGATTTATGTGGCAGAACCAGCGCCAGCTCCGGCGGCGGCAGCTCAGTAATTGGACATCAAGTAATTCATTCGTTTTAAAATAAAAAAGGGCTTAGTGCCTTTTTTTATTAGCTAAAATCAATAAAGTTTGTTAAAAAGGTAAAAATGCCATCGTCGCAATGCTTTGCGCAATGCGCGAAATTAGCCGTTGTGATTTCTCTGCCAACGCGATTGCATACAAATCGGTGCGACCAATCATTTTGCCAAACTCGCGCTCAAAACTTAAATTGCGCTCTTTGTCACTTATTTCGTTACTCAGTAAATATAAATTACCATTTGCATCACGCGCAGTAGACAGCTTCCACGCCGCAATTTCAATATTGCGCGCCACATTGTAAATGCGTTGCGGGTCGATAGTGTCAGTTAAATAAAATTCTTTTTTGTTGCCATGCGCTTTAGTTAGCATAGTTTGTATACCAACTATAAATGGCAGTACACGGTCACCTTGGTAATTAGCATCAAACGCCAAATAGATGGCATCTGTATTTTGTTTATTGTCGATTTCTTTAAATTGCCAATGGTGTTGCAGTTCGCCATCAAACACCCAAGCTACCATTTTTTCAGCTTTGTCAGTGGTGCTTTTGGCCAATTCATGCGGGTTGCGCTTGTAAAGCTTGGTCATTAAAAGTCGCAGGCTCTGCGTATTTTCTTCTAGCTCTACATCGGCCATGCGGTCGAAATCATTTTTTACCAATTGGTTAGCTGAACTTCTGTCAGCACGCTCTGGGATGGGTTTGCCTTCAAGTGGCGCATTGGTCGAGCATGCACAAGCAAGGCTGCAGACCAGTATCAATGCGGGTCTCAGGGCAGCGTT
This sequence comes from Methylophilaceae bacterium, assembly GCA_031414715.1. Classification (GTDB taxonomy): domain Bacteria; phylum Pseudomonadota; class Gammaproteobacteria; order Burkholderiales; family Methylophilaceae; genus Methylotenera_A. The sequence goes on from JANNWI010000323.1 coordinate 1,466, forward strand.
TTTAAGGCTTACTTTAAAGCCAAGCTTATTTAAGGTCATGCTTGTTTTAACAGCGGTGCTTGCACAATTCTAGCTTTAGGAAACACCACACTAAATGTGCTGCCTACGCCAATTTCGCTACTAATTTCTAGCTTGGCCTGGTGACGAATAAGAATATGTTTAACGATAGAAAGCCCTAGGCCAGTGCCACCGGTTTCGCGGCTACGACCACGGTCGACCCGATAAAAACGCTCGGTTAGCCGCTCAATGTGATGTTGCTCAATACCAATGCCAGTATCTCGTACTGAAAAAACCGCATGCTCATCTTGCATTTGCCAACGAATAAAAATTTCTCCACCGCTTTTAACGCTTTTAACGCTTTTTGGCGCGGTATAGCGTACCGCATTGCTAACTAGATTACTTAGCGCACTTTGTAGCTCACTTTGGGCGCCTGTAATATGCAGTGTTTGGTCGGCTGTTAAGTCAACCAGATGCTTAGTTTTATATAGACTGTGGCTTAAACCTAAGGCATCTTTTTGAATTTGTTTAAGTAAGCTTGGCATGTCAATTTCAATGTTATCAGGCTCTTCTATATTACTTTCAATTTTTGACAGCGTCAGCAAATCTTCAATAATGCGGCGCATGCGATTGGTTTGTTCTTGCATCATGCCAAAATAGCTTTTGATGGCAACTGGCACTGCGCCTTGCATGTCTCCCAGCGTTTCTAAAAATCCACCCACTACTGTGAGTGGGGTGCGTAGCTCGTGCGAGACGTTAGCGATAAAATCACGGCGCATCACTTCTACTTTTTCTAGCTGTGTGGTATCACGGCAAATGAGCAGCTTTTGGTTGCCGCCAAACGCAATTAACTGAATCTCAAAAGCTACGTCTGGGTTTTGCCAAGATTTAAGTTTAAAAGGCTCACTAAAATCGCCATTGTAAAGGTAGGCGATAAAGTGACTATCTCGCACTAAATTCACAATAGGTAAATTTTTATCGGTTCTAAGATTTAAACCAAGTTGGTTTTCAGCATGTGGGGTGCACCATTCAATTTCGTTGCTAGCTCCCAAAATCACCAAGCCATCAGGTATCGCATTGGCGGTGAGGTTAAAGCGCTCTAAAGCCGAGCTAAGCTGAGTTTGGTTGGTAATATTATTGCGTTCGTATTGAAGCAAGCTGGCAAATACGTCTTCCCACATGCCCGATCCTTCTGGAATGTTTTTTAATGCTGGACTTTTAAACCACATATGTAACTGATGCAGCCAATTGATGTGGCTGCCGAGGTAGAACAATAAGCCGAGGGAAAACGCAATTAATGCAATATTGGCGCTGGAAATGAGCCACAAAAATAAACAAATGGCGCTAAGCGCAATCACAAAGAAAAATGCTTTTAAGCGAATATCAGGCACAAGTTAGGCTTTGAATTAAACTTGGCCTTATTATAACGAGCTTAATGCGGTTTGGGAGCTAAGGCTTAACTTTCTTTAATTGCAGATAGACGATAACCCGAACCGCGTACAGTTTGAATTAAATCTTGGTGGTTTGACACAGCAAGTGCATTGCGCAAGCGACGAATATGTACGTCTACGGTGCGGTCTTCTACAAACACGCGATCTCCCCATACTTTATCTAGCAACTGGCTGCGCGTGTGCACACGTTCGGCGTTGCTCATAAAAAAGTGTAATAATCTAAACTCTGTTGGCCCCAAGTCTATATTAATAATGTTCCCCATCGCATTGCCCTGCACACGATGTGTACTTGGGTCTAGCGATAAGCCTTGTATTTCAATCGGGTCATCCGTCATCTGAGGCGCACGACGGCGCAACACTGCTTTGATTCTGGCATTTAGCTCGCGTGGGCTAAATGGCTTGGTGACATAATCGTCTGCGCCCACTTCTAGGCCACGCACTTTATCGTACTCGTCACCACGCGCAGTCAGCATAATAATGGGGATAGACTTAGTCATATTGTCAGATTTTAAGCGGCGCGCATATTCAATGCCGCTCATACCAGGTAGCATCCAATCCAGCAAAATCAAATCAGGCAAAGTGTTACGCAACAACTCTTGTGCATGTTCTACACTTAAGGCACGCAAGGCATTGTGGCCTGCTTGGGTGATATTTAACGCTAGCAACTCTTGAATTGCAGGTTCGTCTTCTATTACTAAAATATTAGCAGGCATAGTTTTGCTCGTTGGCTGTATAAAAGTTTATAAATTTTAACATATGCAAATTTTGTGGCTTTAATATGACACGTTGATGACAAATTAGCTGCTTTTTTGTGACAATAACGCAATTATTAAATTGTGTGCAAAGTTTAAAAGTGAATGCTAGGTTAAGATTTTTTAAGACATTTTTATAGGCATGCAATTGCCATTTTACGTGTTTTATAACACTATGCTATATCACATAGGGTCTATTAAACATTTGCCATTGTTAGTGGCATTTTTGGAGCAAGTATGGCTAGTTTTTTATCAAAAGAATATATCACTGCAAAGCCCAACTTTAATCGTTGGCTAGTGCCGCCAGCCGCACTGGCTATTCACTTATCTATCGGTATGGCGTATGGGTTTAGCGTGTTTTGGAAGCCACTTGGCAATGCGCTAATGGGCGAAGATGGCAAGCCCTTAGCGGCCTGTGCAGCGGGCGCGGCTACATTTAGCGATAAATTATCTGGCACTGCGCGCGCCTTAACCGCCACCGACTGCAATTGGACGCAGTTTGATTTGGGTTGGATGTACACGCTGTTTTTCGTGCTGCTTGGCTGTTCTGCAGCATTGTGGGGCGGCTGGTTAGAGCGTGAAGGCCCACGCAAAGCAGGTTTGGTTTCTATGCTGTGCTGGTGCGGTGGTTTGCTCATTTCAGCTTATGGCGTGTATACGCACCAATTGTGGATGATGTGGCTGGGTAGTGGC
>JANNWI010000324.1:0-4537 GCA_031414715.1 Methylophilaceae bacterium
ACCGATTAGCAAGTAAGAAACTACACCAACCGCCTCCCAGCCAAAAAACAGCTGCATAAAGTTATTGCTCATTACCAGCATCAACATAGCAAACGTAAACAATGAGATATAGCTGAAAAAGCGCGCATAGCCTGGGTCGTCGTGCATATAACCGATGGTATAGATATGCACCATCAAAGACACAAATGTCACCACTACCATCATTATGGCGCTTAAGTTATCAATCAGAAAGCCCACATTAAACTGAATGTCGCCAGATTGTAGCCAGGTATATAAATTGTAGTTAGCGTAATAGCCATCGAGTGTTGCGTTTAACACTAAAGCAGATAGAACAAACGCAGCAGCCACCGCAAAAATGGTGATGATATGCGCGGCAGCGCGAGGCAATTGCTTGCCAAATAAGCCAACAACAAGCGCTGCAATTAACGGCAGCAGTACAATCCATAAAGAAATTTGCGGCATTGTCATTTTAATTTTTCTTATTAGCCTTTGAGTGTATCTAAATCGTCTACATTAATGGTGCGCAAATTGCGGAATAGCACCACCAAAATCGCCAGCCCAATCGCAGACTCGGCGGCAGCTACGGTGAGGATAAAAAACACGAATACTTGGCCAGCAATATCATTGAGATAATGTGAAAATGCAATAAAATTTAAATTCACCGCCAACAACATCAGCTCAATACACATCAGCAAAATAATCACATTTTTGCGATTTAAAAATATACCAATGACGCTAATGACAAACAGTAGCGCACCTAAAACAAGATAATGCGATAAGCCAATCATGCTTTTTTATCCTCATTATTAGGTGGCATATTATTTGATGCCTCTGTAGGCCCCGTAGATATTGGATCTGCGGGCATCTGCTCTGATGTCATACTGACAATGCGTAAACGATCGGCTTTTTTAACCGACACTTGATCTGCCGCATTCATCGATTTACTTTCTTTGCGGTCGCGCAAAGTGAGGACAATTGCAGCAATAATTGCCACTAATAGCACCACCGAAGCCAACTCGAATGGCAATAAATAATCGCTATATAGCACGCGGCCTAACTCGGCAGTGTTACTATAATCGGCTGATTTGGCGGCAATTTTTTCCGATACGAAAAATTTGCCCTGACCAAATTTATTACTCAGCACCATCGCCATCTCTACCGCCATCAGTAGGCCGATGATGCCCGCCATCGGCAAATAATCCCAAAAGCCTTCGCGCAATTTATCAAGGTTAATATCTAGCATCATCACCACGAATAAAAATAGCACCATCACCGCGCCCACATAAACCAACACCAAAGTAATCGCCAAAAATTCTGCATCTAATAACAACCAAATGCCTGCCGCTGTGAAAAACGCCAATACCAAATGCAGCGCTGCAACAACTGGGTTGCGCGTTGTAATCACGCGCACCGCTGCAAACAACAAAATGGCTGCAAAGGTATAAAAAACAATGTCGGTAAATGCCAGCATTATCGGTAGGCCTTATCTTGTTCGCGGTCAGCCGCAATTTGTTTTTCGTGCTTATCGCCCACCGCCAACAACATGTCTTTGGTATAAAGCAAATCACCGCGTTGCTCGCCGTGGTAATCAAACACACGCGTTTCTACAATACTATCTACTGGGCAGGATTCTTCGCACAATCCACAAAATATACACTTGGTTAAATCAATGTCATAGCGCGTGGTACGGCGCGTATTGTCTTCGCGTTGTTCCGACTCAATGGTAATCGCCAGCGCGGGGCATACCGCCTCGCACAATTTGCAGGCAATGCAGCGCTCTTCGCCATTTGGGTAGCGGCGCAGCGCATGCAAGCCCCTAAAACGCGGTGATTGCGGCGTGCGTTCTTCTGGGTATTGAATGGTAATTTTGCGTGCAAAGAAATAACGTCCGGTCACTGCCATGCCTTTTAGCATTTCAACCAACATTAAGCTACCCAATGTTTGCTTGATAGATTTAATCATCATTAATGAAATAAATATCCCCACTGTGTTTGCATCATGCCACCCACAAAAATAATCCAAATTAAGGTAATCGGAATAAATATTTTCCAACCCAAACGCATAATCTGGTCGTAGCGATACCTTGGAAAGGTTGCTCTAAACCATAAAAAGAAGAACACCAAAAAGCACATTTTGGCTAAAAACCAGAAAATACTATCCGGCAAAAATGGCACTGGTGATAGCCAGCCGCCCAAAAACATAGTCGCCGCCAGCGCGCATACCAACCATATATTGGCATACTCTGCCAAGAAAAATATCATAAAGCCGGGGCCAGAATATTCTACATGAAAGCCCGCCACAATTTCTGATTCGCCCTCTGCCACGTCAAACGGTGCGCGATTGGTCTCAGCTACCGCGCTGATAAAATACACGATAAACAATGGAAACAGTGGGATAAAATACCAATGCCAAAAACCGCCAGCTTGCCCCATGACAATTTTGCCTAAATTAAGCGAATTGGCGCACATCAGCACGCCCACCAGTGCAAAACCCATGGCGATTTCGTAGCTGACAATTTGTGCAGCAGAACGCAAACTGCCTAAAAATGCATACTTCGAGTTACTCGCCCAACCTGCAATAATCACGCCATACACTGCAACCGAAGTCATGGCTAGAATATAGAGCAAGCCTGCGTTAATATCCGCTAAAACTAAAGTTGCATCAAACGGAATTACTGCCCAAGCGGCAAATGCTGGCGCAATCGCCAATACCGGACCAATAAAAAATAAGGCTTTACTAGAGGCTGTGGGCACCACAATTTCTTTAAATATCAGCTTAATCGCATCTGCAAACGGTTGCAGCAAGCCAAAGTAACCAACTCGATTTGGGCCAATGCGCACTTGCATGTAGCCAATGACTTTACGCTCCGCCCAAGTTAAATAAGCCACAGCAATCATCAGCGGCAAGACAATTGCGATAATTTTAATCAGTGTCCAGCTAGTAAGCTCCACAGCTGGCCACCAGTGTCCAAAAATATCTGCTAGCCATTGCATTATGCGGTTTCCGCCTCTTGCTGTGAGCTATCTATAGCGAATTTATCGCTGTCATATTTTTCTAGGGTAATGTCCCCCATTAAATCGCCCAAACCCGTTGAGTTTTCGTGTGACGCCGTCACGCGCACACAGCCCATCGCCACATGATGATCTAAACGCACTTGTAATATCGCGCTGCCTTTATCTTGGCGCGCTAGCACAGTGTCGCCATCAACCAATCCTAGCGCAGTTAATTGCGCGGCACACATACGCGCCATGGGCTGTGTGTTGTACTTGGTTTTTTGCAGTGGCGCAGAACGACGCACAATTGGGTCAGATTCATACTGCGGCACTTCGCCAATACGTTGCAAACCTTCGTGCTTAATGTTCACCTGAATTTCAACCAGCTCTTTTAGATTGTTATTGAGGTTGCGCCTTACAAAGGTGGAAGGCTTCTCACCCTTGAAAATCGCATTTTTGACTTGTTCGCTACTGTCAAAATCAAATCCATGCAAGCCTAAAGTATTGGCTAACACACGCAACACTTTCCAGGCAGGGCGACATTCGCCTAGCGGCTTAGTCACGGCAGCAAAGCTTTGCACACGTCCTTCCATGCTCATAAAGCTGCCTGAGGTCTCAGTAAATGGCGCGATGGGTAGCAATACATCTGCATTTTCTAGCGCTTCGGATTTGTACATTGTCAATGCAACCACACACTCGGCTTGTGCCATAGCAGCCTTAGCGAGGGCAGCGTGTTGGCAATCAAGCTCAGGCTCAATGTTTAATAATAAATATGCTTTACGCGGTTGTTCGAGCATCTCTCTCGCATGCAAGCCGCCCGCATTTGGCATCACGCCCATCATGTGCATACCTGTACTATTGGCTGCGGCTGGTAATATGCCACCTTTGGCACCACAAATACCGCCGATGGCTTCCGCCATGCTGTACATCTCGGTAAACCTTGGATCGCTTAAGCCCATATTGCCAATAAATATACCGACTCTAGGCGCAACTAAGTCTATCTCACCAGTTAAACCAGCCAAACCAGCCAAGCTCTCTGCCATGGCTTGTGTGTTATCACGTACTTTAATATTGCTCAGCAAGTTTTCAAGTGATGGCGGCAAACATAAAGAAAGCCGTTGTAATTTCGACATGGCTTTGAGGATTTGTCCCAGCACATTTACCATATCATTTGGGCGCACAATCACCTTATGTGCAACATCCATCAGCGGGTTATTATCCAGCGGACTAACGATGGATAGTTCAGCGCCATTGTTCACCGCCTTACGGAAGCGCTGCGCTAACAATGGATGCTCATTGCGCAAATTAGAGCCAATCAGCAAAATCCTGTCCAGCTCTTCAATCTCCTGGATATTGCAGCCCATCCATGGCGTGCCGACACGTTTTCCATCTAACCTAAAGTCAGTCTGGCGCAATCGATAATCTACGTTATCGCAACCTAAACCATGTGCCAGCTCTTTAATTAAATAGCCCTCTTCCATGGTGCTATTGGGCGATACTAGTACACCCAACGCATCGCCACCATGTTGTTTGGTAATATCTTT
>JANNWI010000325.1:0-1743 GCA_031414715.1 Methylophilaceae bacterium
AAAAAGACTGATTTCGCGTGAATTTAATTTGTCATCAGCTGCTGTGATGCAAACGGATAATAAACTGTTGCAGGGTCGTTGGTGGACAGATGAAGAAGCTGCTGCACCCCTATTATCGCTAGAGCATGATATTGCTGAAGCGCTGAATGTGAAGCTGGGTGATACGCTGACTTACGATATTGCGGGCAGTCAAATCACCCTGACTGTCGCTAGTATTCGCAAAGTCGAGTGGGACAGTATGCGGGCAAACTTTTTTGCAGTGACACCGCCTGAAACCCTAAAAGCGTTTAGTGCTAGTTATATGACGGCATTTTACCTTCCCAAAAGCCAAGACAATGCGCTTAATAGCATGCTACAACAATTCCCTAATTTTACTGTGATTGATGTCGCCAGCGTGATGAATCAAGTGCGTGACATTATGAGCAAATTAGCTACCGCAGTTAGCTTTGTGTTTGGCTTTTGTGTATTGGCGGGCATCATTGTGTTGTATGCTGCATTGATAGCCACGCGCGCATCACGACTGCAAGAATCAACTTTACTACGTGTGTTAGGTGCATCGCGTCAGCAAGTTACCATTAGCATGCTGACTGAGTTCGCTAGTATTGCAACACTATCTTCCACGGTGGCAGTACTAGTAGCCAGTGGCTTAAGCTATTATCTTAGCCGCTTTGTGCTAGACATTCCTTATCAATTTAATTTAATGTTGGCGCTAGTTGTGTTTGCTATAGCGCTTGTGTTAATCCCACTGGCCGCATGGCTAGTCATTCGTGGCTACTTAAACGTAGCACCAAAGCAGCTGCTAAACAGCATTTAGGATTGATAAACTGGTTATATATAACCATAGTTATTGGTTGTATATAACCAATTTGGCGGCTATAATAAATTCATTAATCAGTTAATCTTGTTAACTATTTGATGTTATTTGATATTTCTACAGCAACATACTAGGTATAGTTTTTGCATATTAATACAGAAATATTTTGTATCTATGATTAATTTATACCTAAGGGAAAAGCATGAAGCTAGTCAATCAAACTAAAAATAAACCTAAATTATTATTGCTATCCATATTAGTGGCAAATGCTATGCCATATTTAGCTAATGCCGAAGAAGCCAATAAAATTACTACTGATAAAATCGAAGTGATTTCGACTACCCCTTTGCAGGGTGTTGGATTACAAAAAGAGGTGATTCCAGCCAACATTCAAAGTGTAAAAGGTGAGGAAATGCAAAAGCAAAACAATCTGTCAATTGCAGATTTTTTGTCTAGTGGCATGGTCGGTATTAACGTTAATGAAATTCAAAGTAATCCGTATCAGCCTAACGTAAACTATCGTGGTTTTACCGCATCTCCATTGCTTGGTACACCGCAAGGTATTTCAGTATTTGTCGATGGTGTACGGGTGAATGAGCCGTTTGGTGATGTTGTGAACTGGGATTTGATTCCACTGAATGCCATTTCTAATATGAATTTAATCCCAGGTTCTAACCCTGTATTTGGATTGAACACCTTGGGTGGCGCCCTTTCAATCAATACCAAAAGTGGTCGTACCGACCCAGGCGGCGCTGTAGAGCTGTCAGGTGGCTCGTGGGGCCGCATTAATGGCAGCGCAGAATACGGTGGCGTATTAAAGGATGGCGTCGATTATTTTTTATATGTTAACGCGTTAAAAGAGCAAGGTTGGCGTGTTTTCTCGCCATATGAAGTGCGTCAAGGCTTTGCGAAAATCGGTTGGCAAGGCG
>JANNWI010000326.1:0-1657 GCA_031414715.1 Methylophilaceae bacterium
GATTTGCTAGAGTACGTTTTGCGCACTCTAGCAAAGTTGAACTAAATTTATTTATTTTTTTCTGCTGCATCCTCAATTTTTTCGCCGCCTTTTTGAATATCTTTACCGGCGCCAGAAAAAGTGTTGCAAGCACTTAATGTCACTGCAAATGCCATTATTAAAAATGCACTGATTAATTTCATTTTGTTTTTCCTTTTAAATTAAGTTGAATAAAAAAATATTTCCCATAAACATTTTTTTCCGCACTGTAATGAAATTTTAACCTCGCACTAACTCCATCAATATCAGTAAAAGCTGAAACTCATGTCAGACAATTCTTACAAAGCAGCGCCCTGTTTTGCCTTTTGAATTTGCGCTATTTACTGCTTAGTAAATACAATCACATGCTGCCAAGGCAAGCTGGTCACGGTGTTATGCCATCTAAACGGCAACACAGTTAGTTCTTTAATCACCTGTGCTTGCGTCATTTTGTGACTACTTTTAATCGGCACTTTGTCGTCTTCAGCGCGATATTCCACCAACACCAATTTTCCATTGGGTTTAAGCGCCGCCCAAATGCTTTGCGCCGCTTCGTATGGAAATTCCAACTCATGGTAAACATCCACCATTATCGCTAAATCTAAGCTGTTAGCAGTTAGTTTTATATCGCTGGGTTCTGATAATACTGGTTTAATGTTAGCTTGATTTTTAGCTAAACTTTTTAGCTTTCCTATCATTTCAGGTTGCACATCTACCGCGTAAATAGTGCCTTGCAAGCCAACGCTATCTGCCATACGGCGCGACAAATAACCAGTGCCAGCGCCAATGTCGGCCACTACCATGCCTTTTTTAAGATTGAGTGCGCGCAGTAAAATATCGGTACGCTCTTCTTTTTCGCGCTCCGCTCTTTCTAGCCAGGCAGCACCTTGATAGCCCATAATCTGTGCAATCTCTCGTCCCATATACACTTTGCCTATACCATCTGCGCTGGCGGGGTATTGCTGATAAATGGGTTTGGCGGCAACTTTAGCATCGACCTTAATGTCAGCCCAAGCATGGCTAATATTGAATGTTAGCGGGCATAAGCAAAGCAATAAACGCAGGGTATTAAATGTCATCAAGTTAGGAGCTTGAATCGTGCAAAAAATTCAGTACTTATATTTTTAGGTTATTTTTAGGTTATTTTTAGATTTTTCAATTGGGCTTTTAAACCACGCGCAGCCAGCGCATAGCCGCCATCACTGCCATCTACAAAATGCATATGATTACCTGTAAACGAGCGCACAATACAAGTGACAAGCGCCTCGCGCGATTTATGCATGCCAAACACCAATAGACCTTGCTGGTGTTCCGCATGCAAAAATTGCTGCAATTGACTAGCCTGCAACTCAGTTCCATCCATTACCATGCGCAACATGCCATCAAATTTTCTAAAATCGGAATTATCGACAAACTCACTACGATATTTTGACCATTGCGTGGTTTTAGTATCGATGTTTTTTGCAAATAAAATTTTACCAGCAAGGTTTTGAAACAGCATTTTGGCAAAATATTTTAAACGTTTACCGACGGAAAACTCTTGACTACGCACACGCCATTCGTGCGCCAATAATTTAGGGTTAAACGTTAAATGAAGTGCCTGTGGCTGCAAAGGATGATATTGCAACACATCGCCGTA
>JANNWI010000327.1:0-4595 GCA_031414715.1 Methylophilaceae bacterium
GTGGTGATGATTTTACTACCAGACGAAACCATGGCAGGCATTTTTCATGCTGAAGTTGCGCCCAACCTTAAAAAAGGCGCAGCATTAGCATTTGCACACGGCTTTAATATTCACTACAACCAAATTACGCCACGTGCTGACTTAGACGTGATTATGATTGCCCCTAAAGGCCCTGGCCACACGGTGCGTAGCGAGTACCTAAAAGGCGGTGGCGTACCCTCACTTATCGCTGTGTATCAAGACAAATCAGGCAAAGCCAAAGATATTTCACTGTCATACGCAGCGGCTAATGGCGGCACTAAGGGTGGCGTGATTGAAACGGATTTCCGTGAAGAAACCGAAACTGACTTATTTGGTGAGCAAGCTGTGTTATGCGGCGGTGCCGTTGAGTTGGTAAAAGCAGGCTTTGAAACATTAACAGAAGCTGGCTACGCGCCCGAGATGGCTTATTTTGAGTGCTTACACGAGCTTAAGTTGATTGTGGATTTAATGTACGAAGGCGGTATTGCCAACATGAATTACTCTATCAGCAACAACGCAGAATACGGCGAATATGTTACGGGCCCTAAAGTGATTAGTGACCAAGCGCGCGCAGCCATGAAAGAGTGTTTAGCGAATATTCAAAACGGCAGTTACGCCAAACAATTTATTTTAGAAGGCCGCACTAACTACCCAGAAATGGTGGCGCGTCGCCGCTTAAATGCAGCGCACCCAATTGAGCAAGTCGGTAGCCAATTACGTGCCATGATGCCTTGGATTGCTAAAAATAAATTGGTTGATCAAAGTAAAAACTAGTTTGCAGTCGTTAGTCGTTAGACTTTAGTTTTTAAAAGGGCAAAACGTTAAACGCTTTGCCCTTTTTTATTTAACTTAATCACTTGATATTTAACCTAGTCATTCCCGTATCCTCTTTAAGTACCCCGCTACAATGCAACAATCTTGGAGGGGTGGGAATGACGAAACTTAGGAGCGCTCTAATTGAAACTTAGCATCATCTTACAATACCTGCTCCCCAAGCAAGCATTGACGGGGCTTGCAGGCAAGCTCGCTAAGCTCGATGGCGGTAAATTTACTACGTCGGTGATTGCTTGGTTTGTAAAACGTTATCAAGTCAACATGGCAGAGGCAGCCAATCCCGATATTGCCAGCTACGCCAGTTTTAACCAATTTTTTACACGACCTTTAAAAACTAATGCGCGTCCACTGGCGAAAGCGGACTTTATTTGCCCTGTCGATGGTGCCATTAGTCAGTTTGGCAACATTGAGCAAGACCAAATTTTTCAAGCCAAAGGCCATCACTATTCAACGCTGGCGTTGGTTGCGGGGCAGAAAGACTTAGCCAGTAAATTTGATAATGGCCATTTTACTTGCCTGTATTTAAGCCCCAAAGATTATCATCGTATTCATATGCCTTGCGATGGCGCACTTAAAAGCATGACTTATGTGCCAGGCGATTTATTCTCGGTAAACCCAAATACCGCTGCTAACGTGCCAAATTTGTTTGCGCGTAACGAGCGCGTGGTGTGCGAATTTACCTCTGATAAACACGGCACATTTGTGATGGTGCTGGTTGGCGCGACCATCGTCGGTAGCATGGCCACGGTTTGGCATGAAGCTATAGATGGCGTCAAAAATGGTACTATCAACCCACCCCGCAGTAAAAATATTCGCAATTGGACTTATGAGAATATCATTCTCAAACAAGGTGATGAAATGGGGCGTTTTTTGCTAGGTAGCACGGTGGTAATGCTATTTGAAAAAGGCGCACTGCAATTTAATGCGGCGTGGCAACCTGCTCGCGCTATACAACTAGGTGAAATGATGAGTGCTAAATAGCCAAGTTATTTGACATGACTCACCGCTTTTTTGCCCACTTTATGATGCAAATGTGTCGATAACTCGTTCAACGCCAATTTATACACCTCGCGTTTAAAGTCAATCACATCTTCCAGCGGCACCCAATAATCGCTCCAGCGCCATGCATCAAACTCGGGGTGTTCGCTAGCGCGTAACTTAACATCGGTATCGCGGCCAACCATACGCAGCAAGTACCAAATTTGTTTTTGGCCTTTATAGCTACCGCGCCACTCACGTTTAATCCAGCTGCTAGGCACCTCATAGCGCAACCAATCCCGCGTGCGACCTAAAATCTGCACGTGCTTGGGTTCTAGTCCAACTTCTTCCATCAACTCGCGATACATGGCTTGCTCCGGGCTTTCGCCATGATCAATTCCGCCTTGCGGAAACTGCCAAGCATGCTCTTTTATGCGTTTTCCCCAAAAAACTTGGTTGTGCGAGTTGCAAAGAATAATGCCCACATTGGGGCGATATCCATCACGATCTAACATTTTTGCAGCACCTAAACTTATTTAGTGTCATTTTTTCATATTTTAAGCACTATTGAAAGCACGCATTTGTATCTACAATGTAATTATGAAAAAGTTAATGCTTATTTTGCTGGTATTTACTATGAATGCGCTTAGCGCCTGCGCACCTGCGCCAGATTTAACAACTGCGCCAAACAGCTTAGCCTACATCACTAATCAAGGCGATAACACGGTTTCGGTTATCAACATTAATCAAAATAAAGTGACGCGCACAATCAAAGTTGGCAAAGCGCCCGTGGGGGTAGCGGTTTCGGCCAAGCTGCAGCGCGTGTTTATTAGTAATGTGGAAAGCAATAATATTTCGGTCATTAACACACAAAATAACACAGTTATCGAAAGCATTGCTCTGCAAGGCGCACCAGTAGGTCTTGCCATGGCACCCGATAGCCGCACGCTATATGTGGCCGATTGGTTTAGCAATAAAATTTTAGCGATTAATACCAGTAAGTATGACGAAAGGCGCGAAGTGATAGTAGCAACAGCGCCGGCGGGCTTGGTGGTGAGCAATGATAGTAAAACACTTTACGTAGCCGCACGTGATAGCAACGAAATTGCGGTAATTGATGCCAAAAGTTTTATTGTTACTCAACGTATAAATGTCGGCAAGCACCCATTTGGCTTAAATTTGAGTGCAAACGGCAATACCTTATATGTGGTGAATGCTTACGACAACACAGTTTCTGTCATCAATACCAAAACTTTGGCGCAAAACACTATTAAAGTCGGCGAGCACCCTTATTGCGCGGTGGCCAGCCCAGATAATAAAACGCTATATGTCACCAACACGCAAGATGATACGGTTAGCGTAATAGACCTATTAACACTAAAGAATATTGCCACCATTGATGTCGGCATGACGCCCGAGGGCATTAGCTATGCCATAGAAGGCGCACTGGTATTGGTTGCCAGCTGGGGCGAAAACAAAGTCAGCATGATTGATGCTAAAACCAACACCTTAATCGGCCACATTAAAACGGGTGACAAAAGCCGCGCATTTGGTGATTTTATTTTGAACAATTAACCTGTGGGAGCGCAATTTATTGCGCGAAAGCCATGCTGGTCATTGGTGCATTGTTCGTGATTTAAGCCAGTGCTTGGCTTCCCCGTAGAATATATCTGCTAAAGCAGATTATTCGTACGTGAAAAATCACTCTTACACCTGCTTCGTCAACGCCACAAAACATCACACGTTACATAACCCATAGGCAGCTTGCCTCAACTCATTTATAATAATGCTTGTACGATTTACTTATTGGAGATATTTGCATGAACAAGTTTTTAGCAATACTGGCACTCGCAGCAATACCTTTCACAGCTTTCGCCCACGGCCCTACCCCACAAAAAGTAGAAAAATCGGTTGTGATTAAAGCGCCACCTGCTAAAGTTTGGGCGATGGTGAAAGATTTCGGCAACATGCACGCTTGGCACCCAGCAATTGCCAGCACTAAGTTAGAGAAAAAAGGCGATGAAACACATCGTACTTTAACTTTAAAATCTGGCGGCGAAATCAACGAAAAATTACGCAGTGCCGACGACAAAGACATGAAGCTAAAATATGAAATTACTGGCGGCGTAGCGCCTGTGGCAGATTACAACGCAGTAATGACCGTTGCCGCAGGCCCAGGCGCTGGTGAAAGCACTGTGACGTGGGTAGGCCGCTTTTACCGTACTTATAAATTAAACCCGCCAATTCCGGCTGGCCAAGATGATGAAACAGCTTTTAATTTTATTACTGGCGTATTTGATAGTGGCTTGGCTAACCTTAAAAAGGTGCTTGAAAACTCAAAGTAGTGGGCCAGTCAACTGGCGCAGTAAAAGCAGAATTTAAATCGACTGTAGCGGCTAGCAATACAACAAGCACAGCGCCAGCCAAAAAGCCATGGTGGAAGTTTTGGTAGTTCGTTGTCATGCTGAACTTGATTCAGCATCTCATCGTTATTAACAGATAGCGGGCAATGTCCGCTTTTTTGCGCTTACTTGTCAGCCCAATCAAGGCTACTTTATAACTCCCAATCTTCAATTTTTAAGCCTTGCACTCGCCCAAACTCACTGGTGTTATGTGTAATCAATATTGCATTATTTGCACGCGCAATAGCGGCAATAATTAAATCATTAGCGCCAATTAAGTTGCCTTGTGTGGTCAAATCGGCACGTATCTGGGCATAATGGTTTGCCGCATTATCATCAAAATCAAAGCTTATTAAAGGC
>JANNWI010000328.1:0-3661 GCA_031414715.1 Methylophilaceae bacterium
CCCTTGGCAACATGCTATCCACTACCTTAGCCGAACACAGCACACCCGGCAGCCCAGCGCCTGGATGAGTGCCAGCGCCTACTACATAGAGATTTTTAATCTTTTCAGATTGATTATGAAACCTAAACCAAGCAGATTGCCTAAAGATTGGTGCAATTGAAAAACCAGCCCCATACGTACTTAAATAATTTTCTTTAAAATCCAATGGGCTCATGTAAAAATCTTCAACAATATGCTGTTTAAGATCAGGCAAAATGGTTTTATCTAGCGCTTCAATAATTCTATTTTTTAGATGCTCTCCTTCAATTTCCCAATTGATATTGCCTTGCAAATTGGGCACTGGGCAAAGCACATAAAAACTGTCGCAACCTGCTGGCGCAAAGCTTTCATCGGTTGCTGTTGGCCGATGCAGGTAGAGCGAAAAATCATCTGACAGAATTTTTTGGTCAAAAATATTATGCAAAAGCGTTTTATAAGTTTTGCCTAACCAAATAGTGTGGTGCGCAACATCATCATATTTTTTGGTGCTACCAAAATACACCACAAATAGACCCATAGAATAATGCGCGGCTTTTAATTTTAGCTTGGTAGATATCGCTACATTGTGCCGATCAATCATATTTTCATACAGATAAGTAGGATCTGCATTAGAAACGATAACATCCATTTCTTGGCTTGTACCATCGACAAAAATCACTTTTTTAGCAATATCATCTTCAATTACTATTTTTTTAACGGTCTTGTTGAGAAGTATTTCAATGCCATTTCTTTTCATTAAATCCGCCAGCGCATTGACGATAGCACCTGTGCCGCCCATGGCAAAAAACACACCATAGGCTCGTTCTAAATAATGGATTAAACCGTAAATGCTGGTGGTTGAAAATGGATTACCGCCAACTAAAAGTGGCTGTATTGAAAAGGCTTGCCTTAGCTTCTCGTTTTTTAGAAAGCGGCAAACCATGCTCCAAACGGTTTCATGGCTTTTTAACGCAATCAGTTTTGGCACCAGCGCAAGCATTTTAAAGAAGTTGTTAAATGGAACACTGGATAATTGAACAAAAGCAATATTGAATATATTTTGTGAATGCTTGAGTAATTTTTGATAGCCTTGCACATCATTAGGCGAAATTTTAGTAATTTCGGCTAGTGTTTCGTCAAGCGTGCCACCATAATCAAACGTGGTTTTATCTGAAAAATAGAAGCGATACCATGGCGTAAGCGGGACTAACTTTATGTGATCGGTCATTTTTTCGTTGAATAATTGAAACAACTCTTCTAGCAAAAATGGCGCAGTAATTACGGTTGGCCCTGCATCGTGCTTATAGCCATTTCTAATAAAAACTTGACCTCTGCCGCCCAGCATAGCGTTGCTGTCCACCAGCGTAACTTGATAATTCTTCGCCCTTAAGCGAAGTGCTGCCGCCATGCCGCCAAAACCACCGCCTATAACCAATGCCCGTTTCATTAATTAATGAATACTTAATTTATTTTTCAGATTTTCTGCTAAATTCACCAGCATACTGCCAGAATTATTGGGTAACAGCAGCGCATTTTGAATCGCTTGATCTAAATATTGTTTACACAGCTCAGCCGATTCTTGTTGTGCGTTTTTATAGCCCAACTCTTTTAAGACATAGGCAATGTTCACAGATTGACTTACGTGGTGGTGAGCGCCATCTTTTACGATATCTTCTAAATCGTCTGCTATTTGATAACCAACGGCAAAGTTTGCGCAGGCTTTTCTAGCTAGCTCAATACAGTCATTTCGCCCTGCGGCCACTAGGGCTAATTCAATTGGTAAGCTGAATAGCGCACCAGACTTTTGCGATGCAATAACAACATATTGCTCAAGCGAGAGTTGTGGATTATTTTTGAATAAAACGTCTAAAGATTGACCTTCAATAGCCGATCTTGCTTGCTTATTAATGGTTGATATAATTTGTGGTAATTGTGATGTTTTGCTGTATCCCGCCAACATTCCATAGGCTGTAGATAGCAATAAATCGCCAGCACAGATGGCGATATTGACACCGTATTTTTTCCAAACGGTTGGCTGACCCCTGCGACTCTCATCTTCATCCTGAATATCATCATGAATTAATGACGCGTTGTGTAGTAACTCTGCTGCTGCCGCTAAAATTAATATGTCATCGTATTCAACACCAAGTTTCATGCAGGCATCTAGGCATGTTTTGGCTCTAACTTGGTGGCCCGGAGAATCAAAATGATACTGGACCGCTTCAATACAAATATTTTGTTGGGTAGATATATCGGCTTGCTTTAAAAACGTATTTTGTATCAAACAATCAACTTGCTGAATTAAATCTCCAATAGAAAATTTAACAGAAAGTTCGTTAGAAAATTCATCAGTAAGTGAAGCACAAAAATTGCTAGTTGATTGATTATTTAAAGTTTGAATAGTCATTTTTAATCACAATCGTTGTCAGTTATAAGAAGTGCTTTGCGGTTATGTGTTGCATTGATGCACACAACACAGGCCGCAAAACACTATCGTGGTTTAACAACTAAAAATTACTATTTTTTCTCACTTTCGGTTACTGCTACTGACCAAATAATTACACCAAAAGCAATTTTGTTTAATACGTCGGCTAAGTTATAAACAATATTCAACGCTTTCATGCTTTCAGCAGGGTCTGCGCTTGTTAAATAACCAAAGAAATAACCAACTGGGTAAATTGCCCAACCAATCGTTACAATCCAACGCATTAGATTAAAGGCCGATTGCACATTTGCTGGCGCTTGGTTTGCATTGATTTTGCTTGCTTCGCCACCAAAAATTTCCCACAAAATATAAGCCCAACCCAACATACCGATTACGAATGCAGGTAATACGCCCATGTAGCCAGCTTCACCTAAATAGCCGCCAACCAACATGACTAAAGTACCAATCATTAAGCGCCAAAACACACCCACCGGCACTTTAGCAATAGCGGCTAAAATCAGGTAAAACTCAATCATTAATAGTGGCACTGTAATTAACCAATCGATGTAACGATACACGGTTGGTGTTGAGCCTGTTGCCACCCACACATCTCGCATGTAAAAGTAATGCACTGCGGCAATCAGAGTAACCAAGCCAGATACGGTCAGGGAAGTTTTCCATTTACCTGCAACGCGATCTCTTTCAAGAAAGAAGAAAGCAGTTGAAGCCACTAAAGCCATTGATATTAACCAAAATGAAATACCCACAAAATCGTTTGATTGTAATATGACACTGCCTTCTGCAAACGCTGGCGCACTTAAACTAAAAGCAGCCATTGATATTAAAAGCTTATTTTTAAAAGATAAAACTGGAAGCTTAATCATTCATTTCCCCAATCGTAGTTAAATTTAAATTGAACATTAATAAAAAAAATTTCACAAAAGTTACACCGCTGTTAAAAAAATGTAACGAAATGTAAACGCGGTTTAGTGTGTAAATTTTGATTTCAGTTCAAAAGATGTAATTTCAGGTGATTTTTAATAAAAATACGTAGACATTTCTAAGTTTTAAATACATATGGTCTATTTTTAAGCATACTGAATATTGAAAATATATATTAAAAAATTGTCGGTTGAGAAATCGGCAGACCATCGCAACAAAGCAAAATAGCTAGACACTCCCAAGATAAAGTTAAGTCATTTTTACCCGATATTTTTG
>JANNWI010000329.1:0-5297 GCA_031414715.1 Methylophilaceae bacterium
GTGCAATTGCAACTAATTTAGCGCCATATACAGCTACAGCTTGATATGGGGGGGTGTTACCGTTAGCTCTTTTAACATACACTCGGTAGGTGTGAGTCCCGGGCGGGGGCGTATCAATGTAATTTAAAACACAACAAGGCAAAGAAATAACTGCGGATTGACCGTTGTTTATGTCACTGTTGAGCGTAACGCTTGGAAAGGTTAGATCATTTCTTTTAAAGCCAAAATAACCATATGTTTTATGTGCAGTAATATATCCTATGGGTGTAGCTTCTGATTATACTGACTGTGGTTGAAGCATCAAATGAACTGGCTCACCTGTTGTAGTTATAGTAAGCTCTAGCTTAGGAACAAGTGCAATACCTTCGCCAGTGTGCGTGAATACTTCAATATATTCACTCGTATATACTTTAGCCATATCCATCCTTATATTTGAAACGCATTAAACTAATATTACCCCAAAGCCCGTGTACGGCGCAATACGCTACGTATTGACGCACTACAAAACCATTGGGTTTTGCACGAGAAAAATATAATGCTCTGAAAGCCAATATCTATGCGGCTTGCAGAGCATCAATTTTGATAATGAAGTAATTTAGTTTAATTTATACAACCTATTTTCTAACGTTTTGCCTGCTTTTACATTATCCAATTTGCTGCCAGCCGCATCGCTAAGTTTGGCTAAACGCTCATCTGGGTGCGGGTGGGTTTTAAATAACAAAGCCACGCTGCCGTCAGATGCGCTGGTTTGGCTCATGGTTTGCAACACTTCGGCCAAGCTAAACGCATCGTAACCCGCACGTGCCGCCAGCACCATGCCCATGCGGTCAGCTTCAAATTCGGCGTCTTTATCTAGCCCACGCGCGCTAATCTCGGCGCCTGTGCCAACTACTTTTTTGGCTAATTTATCTTTTTTCCCAAATAAATCACTTATTTTGCTAGCGCCCATATTCAGCAATTGCTGTTTTTGCAGCACTTTTAATTGGTGTTTTTTTACCACGTGGGCAATTTCGTGTCCCAATACGCTGGCCAATTGCGCCTCGTTTTGCAGTTTTTGATATAAACCTTTGGTAATCAGCACATAGCCGCCTGGCATGGCAAATGCGTTTAAATCGGCGCTATCAATCACGCCAAATTTCCACGGTAAGTTTTCACGTTCTGATTGAGAAGCCACCCAGCGGCCAACTTTGTTCACGTACTTTTGCAGGGCTTCATCTTTTACCAATGGCGCCGCACCTAGTAAGCTGCCAGTAATTTCGCGGCCTAGTGCAATTTCTTCATCGCGGCTTGGGCTTTTCCAGTTAAATGCTGGTTTTTCGGGCTCTACTTTTGCTGCTTCAACTGCTGGAGTAGGAATGGCAGGGCTAGGAGCCGCACCAGTATTGGCTGCTGGCGCAGGCGTTGTGATAACTGTTTCAGCTGGCTTGTTTTCAACAGTCGGTTCGGTTGTCGCTGGTACTGGGCTTGCTTCTTCGCCACCATTTTTTACTTTTTCAATCTCTTTTTTGGCAGCATTTTCCAACTCTTTACCTAAATCAAACGCTTGCGCTTGAATGGATACTAGACTGATAGATGCTAGCCCAGTAGCCAGCAATATTGTGCCCAGTAGCTTACTTATTGTCATTTTTTTCATTTTTGCGCCCCTGTTAAGTAGGTCATTTTTGTGGCACTTAAACCACCCGAAGCCGCATAACTTTTGGCGTCAGCGGCTGATGTTTGGTAGCTTTCCATTTTTTTCATTTCATCTTCATTAAATTTGGCAGCTTTTAGCTCTTCAGCACTTAAACCACGAATGCCAGTGGTAGAAACCACTTTGCCAGTACCTGTGCGGCCGCTGGCGACATCGCTAATGGCGCTGCCACTATTTGTAGCTGCGCCACGTTTAACCGAAAGTAGTCGCACCCAGCCAGTAGATTTTTTGCTTTTGACTTGTAGCCAAGCACCTTTTTTGCTGAGAATTTCTACGCTGTCATTTTTAGCTAAACTGCCAACTGTTTTAGCGTCGGCAAAAGGCTCTTTGCGTAAAGTATCTGCTTTAATTGCTGTAGCGGCATCGCCAGCAAGCGCTAGAATAGGGCTTGCTAGAGCAATGCAAATTAATGTTTTTAATAGATTTTTCATGCTAAATCCTTATACTCATTTTCATGTTCTAATTTAATCACCGCTTGTGCAAATAACGTACGCCATTGCGATGCTATGCTAACCGACGCTGTACTGGTTTGATTCAATAATTTGCCTTCATGCAGTGCATAACGCGTAATGGTGTTGGTTGGTAGACCTAATTCTGTAATTAAAGTGGTCAGTTGGCTAGCAATTGCAAGGGCGTCTTGTTTGGCCGCCGCCGCATACTCGGGTTTAGCGTCAGAAAATACCCAGCTTACCACTATCATATCGCCAAATAAGCCCCAAATGCCGCTTTGCGTGCCAGTTAACGCCTCTATGCTGCAGGGCGTCCTGCTAACAAGCTCAATTTTACGCTCCAGTTTTGTTTGCAATGCGTCTGGTAGCGGCTCACTTGCTTCTACTAAAATCGGCATCATCAGCACGCTAGATTCTGCTGTGTCAGACGTTACGCCAAACGCCAGCCAGCGTTGTAGCGCACGGTCTGTGGCCAATGCATATATTTTGGCAATACCAAAGAGCGCCACTGCCCACAATAATGGCGCGGTTAAATCTAGGTAAGTATTGGTTAAATTAATGGCCAAATAAGACAGCACTAATAAACCAATTTGCGTGCTGGTAAAAATAGAATTAAATTTATCGCGATTCACTTTAAAATAAAACGCTAGCGTGGTTGCCCAAATCAATAGCAGGCTCATCAAAATATACGGCGTTTTACCGCGCCAAACCTTGAGATAATCGCCATGGTTGGCGTTGTCAATTGCCGTTGCCAAAATTTCTACACCTGGAAACTGCTTATCCATGGCAGTAGGTCTAATGTCAAACAAGCCTGGTGCGGTGCTGCCAATAATCACTATTTTGTCAGTAAACTCGTTTTGTGGCCGTTTTTTATCTTTGCTAGCCATATCGGTAAATACATCGCTAAAAGTAGCATAAGCATAACTAAATGGCTTGCCACGCCAGTTAATTAGCATGTCATTGGGTATTTTTTGCGTATTGGCACCATTAAATTCTGCGACAACTTTCGGTAAGCTTGGTAAGTTCCAACCATGTTCGTCATGCAGCATGCGGTATTCGCGCACAATGCCATCGTTATCGGGGTAAACATTGTGCGTGCCTAACCGCCCAGTTTTTTGTGCGCCTTTAAAATGAGGCAAAATGACAGCTATAGTAGCATTTTTATCTGCCGCATAAGCCGCACCGTTATTGGCTTCTGGGCTTGCTGTAAGCCCAGGTATTTGTGCGTATTTAAGTTCACTTAAAGCATCTTGCGAAGCATCCAAACGTAAAATAGGGAAAAAGCAATTGTCACAGGC
This sequence comes from Methylophilaceae bacterium, assembly GCA_031414715.1. Classification (GTDB taxonomy): domain Bacteria; phylum Pseudomonadota; class Gammaproteobacteria; order Burkholderiales; family Methylophilaceae; genus Methylotenera_A. The sequence continues at coordinate 3,438 of JANNWI010000329.1, forward strand.
CGTAACCACTTCATTAAAGTATGCGTCAGAATCAGCGTTATAAATATCAGCATCACTAAACACAATATCAAACACAATTGCTTTGGGATTTTGTGTCTGAATATTCTCTACAAACTCGCCCAACACTTGGCGCGGCCAAGGCCAGCGGCCATATTCTTTGGCAAAGTCTGCCAGACTTGCCTCGTTAATATCCACAATCACAATATCTTTATCGGCTTTAGGTGCAATAACGCGATGCTTCACCATAAAATCAAACGCTTTATCGCGCATGTTTTCGCCCACATGAAACACGCCTGCGTCTAACAACACCAGCAACGTAAACAATGTGGCTAAATAAATATAAAAGTTATTTTTAAGCTTGCGTGTGAGGTTGGCTAGCCATTGGCCGATGAGTAGTCTGAGTTTTATCATTTTTATTAAGCGGATGTGATTTATAATGATGTTATGAATGGAGATGCGGTGAACGAAATTATAGTCTTACTTTTAGTGTTATTGATTGTTTTACAGCTTTTAATCACAAGCTGGTTGGCTTGGCGAGAAGTGACAAATAGCAATGATAGCAAGCTGTTTACACAGCTTGAAGACAAACACCGTGCCATGTTGCTGGATTTAAACGATGGTTTAAACAAGCTTGCAGACCGCATGAATGCTGCCTCTCAGGGCAATAGTGAAAACCTTAAAAATACTGTTTCACAAGAATTAAACACCACGCGCGATGCGATGCAGGCGCTGCAACTGGCGCAAAACAGCAGCTTAGCCCAAACCCGCGAAACAGTGCTAGAAACACTGCACAAAACCTTGAGCGAGCAGGGTAAAAGCCAGCAAAGCCTCATTAATGACACCATGTTAAAAGCGACAACAACGCTAACGCAAAGTGTAGAAAGTTTGGGCAAAATTGTCGATGCGCGACTAGAGCAAATTGGCGGCAAAGTATCTGAGCGTTTGGATGAGGGCTTTAAAAAAACCAACGAAACCTTTATTAGTGTAATGGAGCGCTTGGCAACCATTGACGAGGCGCAGAAGAAGATTGACGGTTTAACCGTGAACATGGTCAGCTTGCAAGAATTATTAGGCGATAAGCGCAGTCGTGGCGCGTATGGTGAGGTGCAATTGGAAGGCTTGGTGCGTAACGCTTTGCCGCCCGATAGCTTTAAAATGCAACACACCTTTAGTAACGATATGCGGGTGGATTGTGCATTGTTTTTGCCAGAACCGACAGGCACAGTGGCGGTGGATAGCAAGTTTCCGCTAGAAAACTACCATAAAATGTTTGATAGTAATTTACCTGAAGCCGCTCAAAGCTTGGCAGAGAAGCAATTTAAGCTGGATATTAAAAAACATGTCGATGATATTGCCAGTAAATATATTATCCCCAATGTTACTAGTGACGGCGCAGTGATGTTTATCCCTGCCGAGGCAGTATTTGCCGAGATTCACGCCTATCACCCAGAAATTATTGATTACGCCATGAACAAGCGCGTATGGCTGGTTTCGCCAACTACATTAATGGCGGTGCTAAATACGGCGCGTGCGGTGCTTAAAGATGTAGAAATGCGTAAGCAAGTGCATATTATTAAAGACGAGCTGGGTAAGCTGAGCAAAGACTTCGAGCGCTTTGACGTGCGCATGAAAAAGCTGGCAGATAACATTCGCCAAGCGCACGAGAATGCACAAGATGTACACGTGAGCAGCCAAAAAATAACTAACCGATTTAAACAAATTGAGCGAGTAGAGTTAAGTAGTGCAACTTTAATCTCAGATTCCAAAAGCCCAGTTTCTGGAGATTTGCTAGATGTAATGGATGAATTAAATAATGACAAATAACATGAATAAAATTATGTAATCATATGAATATTAATA
>JANNWI010000330.1:0-5489 GCA_031414715.1 Methylophilaceae bacterium
GTTTGGACCCACCCCTTCCCATCTCGAACAGGGCCGTGAAACGAACCAGCGCCAATGATAGTATGCTTTTTGCATGCGAAAGTAGGTCACTGCCAAGCTATTTATACCAAACCAGCCCAGCTGGTTTACAAAAAACCCTCCTAGCGAGGGTTTTATTGTTTGGGGGTATGAAAATAAAGCCTTGAAACCAAACGTTAAATCGTTGTATAGTGAGCTATCCGTGTGAGGAATTAACGATGAAAACAGCTATTTTAGGATTAAGTACGTTGATGTTTTGCGGTGTTGCATTTGCGCAAGATATTGGAAAAATTGCCAATTGTAATCAGCATTGCCAGCCTGTAAACCTAACACGTGGTGCTGATACTGCACCATTAACGCTCAATCATATATATGATGACTTGTCTTTAGGTAAGCAAACGTCAAGTTTAGACCTCAGTAAAAACCGTGATGATTTATCTCGCGGCAAAGATACCAATAATTTGCAAGCAAATCACAACCATGATGAGCTGAATCGCCGTAAAGATACGACACTTTTAAGCTTAAATAAAAACCGTGACGACTTATCGCGCGGTGCAAATACTGATTTCTTAGCGTTGAATCATAGACATGATGAATTGTCGCGTAGCAAATCTTCAGATGATTTATCATTTGGTCGCCGTAGTAATGATTTATCTCGTGGCAGAGATACTGATAATTTAAGTCGCTGCGACTAATCTTCCTCCACCACTAAATCAGGCACATAATTAAACGCAATACGCATAGGCGCGCTAGCCAATGCCTCGTGTGCGCCAGCAAAATAAACGGTATTTTTGCCGTACTTCAAATTTAAAATATCCAGCGCTTTATTCAGTTTTTTCTCACTGGCAGATGGTTTTTCTGCAAATAAATCATCTACATACTCGTTCGCATTCATCAGCGCGCCAAAATTAACGCCCACTGCAATTGGCTCAAAGTTGGCATCTATGGTTGAAAATTCATGCAGTAGCGTTTCTAATGATTCGGTCAATTTTAAACTGTTATCAGTCGCAGTAATGGCACTTTCATTATAAAAGCGTGCTACTTCCTTAGTTTTTTTATGGCGTAATTTTATTTTTACGCTAATGTGCGATGTGAGTAAATCATAACTGCGCATACGCATAGCGGCTTTTTGTAGCAATCTATGTAATACGGCTTTCGCGCCTGCAATATTACGCTGTTCTGGCGGCAACACATGGCTATGCCCTAAGCTACTACGTGCATTTTTTACGTAATATGGCTCAATGCCACGCAATTTGTCGTAATAACGCTCACCTTCTATGCTGCCCCAAGCAGCTCGCAGTTGCTGCCTGTTAGCGGCATACAGCTTCTCTACCGTATCAATGCCATAACGCTCTAGCCGCGCTTGCATTTGGCTGCCAATGCCGTTTAATGCGCGCAGTTTTAGGCTAAATAACTTTTGTGGAATATCACTGTCTTCAATGACCACGCAGCCATCAGGTTTTTGCATGTTGGATGCAGTTTTGGCAAGAAATGTGTTCGGTGCAATGCCGATGGAGCTACGAATAAAAGGGTATTGCTTATTGATCTCGCGCTTAATTTTGGCAGCCAGTTTAAGCGCATTTTCTCTCACTTGCTGGCTACCAGTTAAAAAGCACACCATTTCATCAATCGAAAGTACCTTTTCTACATGCGTGCAGCTTTCGACTATTTCGATTAACTTGTGATGAAATTGCACGTAAAGTGGCGGACGTGCTTCTACAAAAATAATATCTTTGCACATTTTACGCGCATCACGCACACCAGTGCCGGTCTTGATTCCAAAGGCCTTAGCTTCGTAGCTGGCGGCAATGCAACACGTGGTTTCCGCCATTACTGCCAATACGCCAATAGGCTTGCCGCGTAGCTCTGGGCGCAATTGTTGCTCTACCGAGGCAAAGTAAGAATTGAAATCTACATAAAGCGCGTTAAGGGACATGACAAATTTTAGGCTAATTAATATTAAATTGGTGTAATGTTTACTGTGAAATATTGACTAATTCCTGTCAATTTAAGTTTAAAGGTAAAGTGAACAAAATGAAAAATATTGCAATTTTCGCAGGTGGTTGTTTTTGGTGCACAGAGCCTGTGTTTAGCCAACTAAAAGGTGTTAGCAAAGTTGAATCTGGCTATATTGGCGGCCACACAGCTAACCCAACCTATAAAGATATTTGCAATGTCGACACAGGGCACGCCGAGGGTATTAGAATCACTTTTGATGCGGACATTGTGAGTTACGATGTTTTGCTTGAAATATTTTTAGTTTCGCACGATCCAACTACGCCTAACCGTCAAGGCAATGATGTCGGCACGCAATATCGCTCGGCTATATTTTGCCAAGATGATGCGCAAATGACCGCTGCAAAAGCCATGATTGCATCTTTTACGGCTGATAAAGTTTATAGTGCGCCGATTGTTACAGAAATAAACGCTAATAGTCAGTTTTACCCTGCTGAAGCCTATCACCAATATTACTTTGATAAAAATCCTGGCAATCCATATTGCTTGGCGGTGGCGGCGCCCAAAGCGGCAAAAATACGTGCTAAATATGCCGCTTTAATTAAAAGTTAAAACAACTCTAAAGCTACGAGAGAAAAATAATGCTCTGCAAGCCAATATCCATGCGGCTTGCAGAGGTGCCAAATAAGATGACTACAAAAATATAGGTAAAAACTTTAAAAACACTAACTTTTTTCAAATGTTTTACTGCTAATCCACTGCCGGCGCCAAAAAATAATAATCATGATGGATGCAATGGTAATCATTAAGCCAATCGCCCACCAAAAACCGTAGTAGTCTTTTAGCCACGGCATCTTATCAAAGTTCATGCCAAAAACACCAGAGATAAGCGTGGCCGGCATAAACAGCATGGTCACTACGGTTAAAGCGCGCAACTCTAAATTTACGCGATTACTCATGCTTGCCATATAAACATCCATCATGCCGCTTAAACTATCGCGAATCGATTCCAGCGATTCAATAAAGCTAACAGTGTGGTCATACACATCACGTAAATAAGGCACAGTGGCAGGTTTAAAAAATGCTTTTTCGTTGCGCGTTAAGCTGTTAATCACTTCGCGCAGTGGCCACACCGCGCGCCGTAACTCAATGCTCACATGTTTTAGTTGATGAATATTTTGCAGCTCAGCATTACTGGGTTTTGTCAGCAGACGGTCTTCTAAATCCTCGCTGTCATTGCTCACATCTTCCAGCACTTTAAAATAACCATCCACCACGCTATCCAGCAAGGCATAAGCCAAATAATCCACGCCTTGCGCGCGCGCGTGTGCATGATTGGCGCGTAAACGCTGGCGCACAGGCTCAAAAGCACCGGTTGAACGTTCCTGAAACGTCAGCAAAAAGTTATGGCCAAGCACCATGCTAATCTGCTCGCTACTGGTCGACATGGTTTCTTTTTCGTAATAAAAATGTCGCGTTTCTAAAAAGATATAATCTTCAAACTCATCAATTTTTGGTCGCTGCTCTGTGTTTAAAATGTCTTCCACCACCAATGGGTGCAGCTTAAACAGCTCGCCAATTTTTTTAATCAAATCAGCATCGTGCACACCATGCACGTTTAGCCATAGTTTTTTGCCAGACTTTATCGCTTCACTCAGCTTAAAGCTGGCTAACGTTTCTGCGTTTAGCTCGCACTCAATCAGCTCAGTTTCGTTGTATGCAATTTTTGTGATTATTGGCTTATCTAATTTGGCAATATCTGTATCGCCAATATACATGAGCGTTCCAGGCGGCATGCCAATTTTTTTAGCATAATGTTTTTTGCGTGTACGGAGGCGTTTTTTCATATGTGAGGACTATTTAGGTTGCTCAGAAAGAACAAAAGATATTATTTTTTCATCCGGATAAACATTCTTTACACCAACTTTCAATTTATCTGCAACTTGTTTTAGGCTTTCTATCGTACTGTCAACATGAAAAATTACATCATCAGTACTTTGCTTAATTATAGTGTAAATACGGTTCCCAAGAATTTTCTCTATTTCATCGTGTGTAACCATTTTTGTGCTGTTAGATATAAATCCTGCTTCTTCTAATACTGGTTGCACTTCCTGTAAGTGTGTCTTAGATCTAGCATTGATGGCATCAATGGCTGCTCTATAGCGCTCTTCTTCAATTATTAATTCGCTAAGTAGATTTCTATTTTCTGTTTGTAGAAGAAAATATAGCCCTTCAATATCTAATTTTATTAGTTCTTTTTCTATGTCGAGCGTGGGTCTTAACTCTAAGAATGCAGCTTCCTTATTCCGTAGAGGGTTAATGAAGTCACGTTGGTATACATACAAACTATTAGCCATTCTAGACATTGTGAAAATAGCCTTGTTAGCGGCAATTATATTATTGGTTTTTTCGCTTTTTAGCTCTTTATCGTTTTGAAATTGGAAAGCGTACTTGGCACCAAAAAATGCTGCTAGTAAGGTTGCTAAAGCAGGTATATAAGATGTTAGAAAGATATCCCAGTGACGCCCCTGTATGAGCCAGCCAGCGCCTACCCCTAGTAGAAATGAGGTGCCTATGCTGAATATCTTATTCATTTACTTTTGCCAAGCATCCCGCAAGGTCACGGTTCTATTAAATACAGGTTTGCCAGCTACGCTATCTTTTCTATCTGCCACAAAATAGCCGTGGCGCTCAAACTGGAAGGTGTCGCTTGGTTTAGCGTCTTTTAACGCTAGCTCTAATTGTGCAGTAATGGTGTGGGCTGAGTTTGGATTAATGTCATCTAGAAAATCCCTATCGCCTTCGCCCGGATGCGCTTCTTTAAATAATCTATCGTACATGCGGATTTCACAAGTATAAGCATGACTGGTGCTGACCCAATGGATATTGCCCTTTACCTTAATGGCATCTGCGCCTGCGGTGCCTGATTTGGTGTCTGGCAGATACTCGCAAATGACTACGGTCACGTTGCCTGCGGCGTCTTTCTCAAAGCCTGTACATTTCACCACATAGCCATAACGCAGCCGCACCATGCCGTCAGGCACCAGCCTAAAAAAGCCTTTGCTAGGCACTTCCATAAAGTCTTCGCGCTCTATCCACAACTCTTTGGTGAGTTGAATAGTGCGTTTGCCAAGCTCGGGTTTAAGCGGATGGTTGGGCGCAAAGCAATCTTCAGATTTATTCGCATCGTAGTTATCAATCACCAGCTTAATCGGGTCTAGCACGGCGATGCGACGCTCTGCAGCGTTGTTAAGCGTTTCGCGCATACAGTCTTCGAGTATGGTGTATTCAATCCACGAATCGGCTTTTGAAACGCCGATGCGTTCAGCAAACAAACGGAATCCTTCGGCGCTGTAACCGCGGCGGCGCGCACCCGCCAGCGTGGGCAAGCGCGGATCATCCCAGCCTGCGACGTGTTTTTCGCTCACCAACTGAATCAGCCTGCGTTTGGACAGCACCGCATAGGTGAGATTCAGCCGCGCGAACTCGATCTGCTGCGGCAGCGGCGTAGCGAG
>JANNWI010000331.1:0-5555 GCA_031414715.1 Methylophilaceae bacterium
GATTAAATGCGCCAAGTGTTTGCGTTCTTGATCGGTAATCACCGCATCCATAAAGTTATGCAAGGTATCGTGCGGTAAATGTAGCGCACTCATCACTAGCCACACCGCTTCATCGTAACTATTATCCGTGCCATGACCGAAAAAAATATCAGACTCTTCAAATTGGCTAACGGTGAAGCGTAGCCAATCGCGGATGGTGTGAAGTTCTTCGGTTAATCTAGGGTGATGATTCATAATGAGTGATTCAAAATAAAAAGCGCATTAGCTTAATAATTTCTTCATGAAAGTAATTTTTTTAAAGTGTACTTATAAGTGTCTTTTAGCGGCTCAATATCAGCAACACCTACACACTCATTCAGCTTGTGTATGGTTTTATTGAGCGGACCGAACTCGATCACTTGGCCACAAATATCGGCAATAAAACGGCCATCAGAAGTGCCGCCAGTGGTGGAAAGCTCAGGCGAAACGCCGTAACATTTTTCAATGGCGCGAGAAATAGCCTCTACCAAGTTGCCGCGCGGCGTAATGTAGGGCTGTGAGTATTCCCACTCTAGCGTGTATTCAAGTTTGTGCCCATCTAAAATGGCGTGTACGCGCTGGCGTAAGTTGGCATCCGTGCTGCCAGCACCATCGACTTCAGGGCAGAATCTAAAATTAAATAAAATTTCTACTTCGCCTGGCACCACATTTGTCGCACCCGTGCCGCCATTCATATTGCTAATTTGCCAACTAGTGGCCTGGAAATAAGCATTACCGGTATCCCACACCGTTTCTACCATGTCTTTAATGGCAGGCGCGACCAAGTGGATGGGGTTTTTAACTAAATGCGGATAGGCAATATGCCCCTGCAAGCCAATAACGGTGAGCTTGCCAGACAATGAGCCGCGACGGCCATTTTTAATCATATCGCCTACCACTTTATTGCTGGTGGGTTCACCGACGATGCAATAATCAATCAATTCATTGCGGTTTTTTAACACCTCAACCACTTTAACCGTGCCATCAACCGCCACACCTTCTTCATCTGAAGTAATCAATAGGCCAATGGAGCCTTTGTGGTTAGGATTCTCTTCAATAAACTCTTCAATACTGGTAATAAATGCCGCTAAAGACGTTTTCATATCAGCCGCGCCACGTGCGTAAAGCATGCCGTCTTTAATGGTCGGTTCAAACGGTGGTGTGTGCCATTTATCTATTGGGCCTGTCGGCACTACATCGGTATGGCCTGCAAACACTAACAAAGGAGAAACGGTACCGCGACGCGCATAAAAATTATCCACATTACCAAAACGCATACGCTCTATTGCAAAGCCCAGCTTTTCCAGCCTCGCAATCATCACCTCCTGACAACCTGCATCATTTGGTGTGTTGGATTGGCGTTTCAATAAATCGATAGTTAATTCTAATGTTTTACTCATTTGAATAATTCTTTATAACTGGCTTCGGCGAAACCCAAGTAAATAATTTTACCGTCTTTTTCTAACACAGGGCGTTTAATTAGCGAGGTTTTTGCTTGCATTAAAGCCATTGCCGAGGCGTTATCTGCAATATTATCTTTTTCACTGGCCTGCAAGCCGCGCCAAGTAAGGCCTGCACGGTTGATGAGTTGCTCTCGTGGTATTTGAGTGAGCCAGTTTTCTAATAAAGTGGTAGAAATACCTTGCTTTTTAAAATCATGAAACTGATAAGCGACATGATTCGCAGCTAGCCAATCACGCGCTTTTTTTACGGTACTACAGTTGGGTATGCCGTAAAGAATCAACAAAGCTTAAATGCCACGAAGCAGTTCATTTATACCCACTTTGCCGCGTGTTTTTTCATCCACTTTTTTAACAATCACTGCGCAATATAAGCTGTAGCTTCCATCTTTGCTAGGCAAATTACCCGCAACCACCACAGAGCCAGCGGGCACGCGGCCATAAAATACTTCACCAGTTTCGCGATCATAAATTTTAGTGCTTTGGCCAATATATACGCCCATAGAAATCACGCAATTGTCCTCTACTACTACGCCTTCTACTACTTCTGATCGTGCGCCCACAAAGCAATTATCGCCAATAATCGTTGGCCCCGCTTGCACTGGCTCTTATACGCCGCCAATACCCACGCCGCCAGATAGGTGAACATTCTTACCAATTTGTGCGCAAGAACCCACTGTTGCCCAAGTATCGACCATGCTGCCTTCGCCCACATGCGCGCCAATATTGACGTAGCTAGGCATGAGGACTGCATTTTTACCAATAAATGAACCACGACGCACAATGGCGTTTGGCACTACGCGAAAGCCGCCCGCCTTAAAGTCATCTGCAGAATAGTCGGCAAATTTTGGCGGCACTTTGTCGAAATACTTCGTCACGCCGTCATCCATTAAGTAATTATCTTCTAAACGAAAAGACAACAATACGGCTTTTTTAAGCCACTGGTGCGTTTCCCAGTTTTGCGTATCGCCAATACGGGTGGCTACACGCAAAGTGCCTGCATCTAAATCGGCAATAATCGAATTAACGGTAGATTTTAGTTCAGCAGATGCGTTGGCTGGGTTAATGTTGGCGCGGTCTTCAAACGCGGATTCGATAATACTAAGGCGTGGATCCATGAGGCTCTCTAATAAATTCTAATAATAAAATACTATTTTAACCCAACTCTGCGATTCGCCCAAAAAATGACAATAAAAAAGCGCGTAACCAGTACGCGCTTTTAGTTAAGGTGATTTTTAGCTGTTTTTGGCTTTTGCCGCTTCATACAGCGGGCGCACTTTTGGTGCTAATGCTTTCAAATCTGCAATGCGGTTTTCATTGGCTGGGTGAGTGCTAAAAAACTCTGGTGGCGCACTTTTGCTTTGGGCACCCATTTTTTGCCATAAAGTCACTGCAGCATCCGGATTAAAGCCCGCACGCGCGGCAAGTTCTAAACCCATTTTGTCGGCTTCGCGTTCTTGCTCACGGCCATTTGGCATGGCGAAAAATAGCTGTGAGCCCATGCCTGCGGCTTGCACCGCAGCGCTGCCTGCGGCACCAGTGACAAATGCTGCCAGTGCTTGCAGACCAAATTGCTGCACATAGGCTTGTGACATACGTTCGCGGCCGTGCTCACGCAGGGCGTGGGCGATTTCGTGACCAATTACCGCAGCTAATTCGTCGTCGGTAGCGTTAATTTTTTCTACTAGGCCAGATAGCACCATGATTTTTCCGCCTGGCATGCAGTAGGCATTCAATTGGTCATTTTTTTCTACGTTGACTTCCCAAGCCCATTTGACAGCATCAGGGCGGAACACCCCTACTTGCGCAATTAGTCGATTTGAGATGCCGCGCACGCGCGCCAGCATGGCAGGGTCGACGTTCAGGGAGTTTTTCTTTTTGGCTTCGCCCAACGTTTGTGTATAGGCTTGCGAGGACATTTTATCAATCGAAGAGGCGGGTAATAGCATAAATTGCGAGCGTTTTACGCCAGCAACAGTGTCATTTGTGGTGGTCGCGCAACCCGTAAAGCTCAGTGAAAGTGCGGTCGCAATTATTAAGGTGATTTTTTTCATGTTAAATCCTTTTAGTCTCTTCAGGTGATGCTAATGCTGTAGTAACGCATGAGTTATAGCATTGGTTGATTTAATTGTCTATGGTCTACCGTACAGAAACTCCGCTCTCTAAAACACCCAAGTGTTTGTTTGCAGGGCATCAAAATAAATTGGCTTATATTTTCACCTGCGACAGCCCGTCAATTAATTCTGGCTCGACTTATATACTTACAGGCGATGACCTGTCAATTAATTCTGCTTCGACCTATATCCTGACTTGCGAGCCTAGCTCGACAACGCGATTTGGTGGTAGCTTAAATTGGTTAGTAATGGTTTCCGCACTGCGGAACAAGCCAATAAAGATTTTTTTACGCCAATACGCCATGCCCGATTTTTCGGTGGCAAGAAGAATTTCTTTGCCAATAAAAAACGAGGTATCCATAATGTCGAAAATTAAACCATGTTTAATACACAGTTCTAAATCGCGTGGCAAATCAGGCTCGTCTTTAAAGCCGTAATTAATGGTAATGCGATAAAATTCGTAAGGCAGGGCTTCCACTGCGACGCGCTCGGCCAAATTGGTGTGCGGATAGTCCGAGAAACGCACGGTTAAAATAACCACTTTTTCGTGTAGCACTTTATTGTGTTTAAGGTTATGTAACATGGCGTGTGGTACGCCTAAAGGGTTAGGTGTCATAAAGACGGCTGTGCCTGGCACACGGGGCGGCGGGTGCGCTGCCACTGCATCAATAAATGGTGTGAGTTCCATCGCTTCCGATTTTAAGTGCTTGTAGAGTAAATATCTGCCATTTTTCCAAGTCAACATCAGCACAAAAATAATCGCGCCAATTAGCAGAGGCACCCAGCCGCCGTCGGGAACTTTCAGTAAATTGGCGCTAAAAAATGCAACATCTATCACTAAAAACAAGCTAACTAAAGCATAGGTTTTAAGCTTGCTCCAACGCCAAACTTCTATAAACACAACAGATGCAAGCAGTGTGGTAATGACCATATCGCCAGTCACTGCTATACCATAAGCAGCAGCCAATTTGCTAGAGCTGCCAAAACCAATGACCAGTGCCATGGTTGCCAACATAATGCCCCAATTTACGCGCGGCATATAGACTTGGCCTTGCTCGCTTTCAGAAGTATGTTGTATGTGCATGCGCGGCAAATAGCCAAGCTGCAAAGCTTGACGCGATACTGAAAATGCGCCAGTAATCACGGCTTGGCTGGCAATAACGGTAGAGGCGGTAGCCAATAAAATAAGTGGAAACAGCGCCCACTCTGGCGCTAACAAATAAAATGGGTTTTTTATGGCATCGGCGTTGTGCAGCAAAAGCGCACCTTGCCCAAAATAGTTAAGTAGCAGCGCAGGGAAAACAAAACCAAACCAAGCTAAGCGAATTGGAAAGCGCCCAAAATGCCCCATATCTGCATATAAAGCCTCAGCCCCTGTAACCGCCAGCACCACAGCGCCTAGCGCCACAAAAGCTATCCAAGGCTGAGTGGCAAAAAATTGATAAGCATACACAGGATTAAGCGCATTGAGTATGGTGGTGTCGTGCATTATATTAATAAAGCCCAGTACACCCAGCGCGCCAAACCATAACAACATCACTGGGCCAAAAAACTTGCCAACCACCGCCGTGCCTTTACTTTGCGTCCAAAACAGGCCAAATAACACCACTAATGTAATAGGCACAATAAATTTATGCAGGCTAGGCGCAGCAATTTCTAGCCCTTCCACCGCCGATAGTACAGAGATGGCAGGCGTAATCATGCCATCGGCATAAAACATACAAGCGCCCAAAATGCCCAGCAACATAATATTGCGCTGCTTAACGCGGCTTTGGCCTGCATTGCGGCTGGCCAGCGCTAGCAAAGCCATAATGCCGCCTTCGCCGCGGTTATCGGCGCGCATAATAAACGCGACATATTTGATTGATACAATCAGTATTAGCGCCCAAGTGATGAGCGATAAAATACCGTAAACATTGGCTGCAGTGAGTGCTAAAGGATGATGGCCTTCGGTAAACACCAG